>JAGBGV010000146.1 GCA_017935805.1 Clostridia bacterium
GCCTTGCAGCCACAATGCGTTTTCCGTCCTGTTGCCAGCAGCGAGGCGAGAACGTCTATCTCATTACCGCAGGAGCATCTGCAGTGCCACCATACACCTCCGCGTGTATCCTTAGGATGGTTATCTGCTACAGCCAATACCTTAAACTCTCCAAAGGTCATGCCCTGCAACCTCAAGGAGTTTGCTTTCGCGCTATTCTCTCTTGTAAGGCAACCACAGCTTCGTGTATTCCCGTAAAGTAAACTGCGTTCCAGTATGTATTTTTCTGTGCCGCAATCACAGCGACACAACCATTTGCATTCGGTTCGATTGCGTTTGTTTTTAAAGCTGATTTTATCGTCAAGAACGGTTAGCCTTCCGAACCTTCGTCCACTTAATACTTCCATTTTGACATACTTCTGTTACCGCTAAATACGATGATGCGGATAACGCTCGTATTTCTTAACAAACTGCTCGGGATCATCTTTTAGAAGAGCTTCAGCATTTCTTCTTACATCAACAGCTTCCTCGATACGATCATAAGATCCGAGCAAATATCTTACTCCTTGATAGCAGATGCGTGCCTCCCACTTACCTTTTTTCGGGGATACACCGGTATACCCACTCCGGTTGTCACTGCGTGTCGCAGCTGAAGTGGGAGCATCATTCACGATCCATTCGGTGCCCGGAAATTCCCTTTTCGGCTCGCTGTGCTTATTGGGAAGCTTAGGAAACGTCTTCTCAAGCTCAGAGTAGAAATCAAGTAGTCCTTGGGCATCGGCAATCACAAGCTCTTTTGCTCTCGCTCTCGCCTTCACGGCGTCCTCAAGCTTCGAGTAACATCCGAGCGAATAGTGCACGCCTTTATATCTGATATAGGCCTGCCACTTGTCCCGTTTCGGTGTAACACCTACGTATCCGCTAACGGCGTGCTTGCTTTCAACCCGTTCTTTCATACTATGAACAAGACTGGTGCCCTCAAAGTATTTATTGGTCGTCTTGAAATGTGCACCTTTCAGGCAGCCGCAGCTTAACGTGTTTCCGAGAAGCACACGTATCGCGGGAAGTTTAACCTTCCTTCCGCACTTACATTCAAAAAGCCAGACAATGTCTCCCCTGTTCTTTTCTCCTGTTGGCTCGATAGCCTTCAGATATCCGAATGTCATTCCGGTAATATCCTTAGCCCTACCCTTGTTAAAACGGATCTCGGAACAACCAACGAAATCCAGGTAACGATTGATCCACTTCACGTAATTGAGTATGGTGATGGAGGCATAGTTGTTGTCCTCCATACTTTTGCGCCATCCCAAAAGACGTTCCCTTGTAATGCACTTGTCCTCCGGAAGGTATTCGTAAATGACCTTCATCGTTCCCTTATAGCGCATGACCATATTCTTTGACGCGCCTTGATCGATCTCGTGCTGAACAAAACTTTCAATTGTTTCCGGCGTCATACAATGACTGATCTCAGCAACTGATTTTGCAATCATTGAATAACACCCCTTATTTCCCCTGTCCTATTGCCTCAAGGAAAGCACCAAAGTATTCTTCCTCTGCCGCTTTTCGAGCCGCTGCAGCTTCCTCGAGTGTTCTATAAGACCCGAAGTTTAACAATTTCCCCTGGAACTTTAGACGTGCGCGATACCGTCCGGAGCGTTTATCAAACTGTACGCCGCGCACACCGGTACTGTTCGCCGAAGTGGGTTTCATATTCGTTATTCTGGAAATCTGAGTACCGCCAACAAAACCTGCGGACCTCCGTGCGATCTCCGCTGCATATATACCTTGGCAATCCTTACACATACTTTCGTCGGGATTGGTTAAGGTGTCTGTAGCCTTATACGTAATATTTCCGCATTCACATCGGCACTCCCACATGGGCGTTGTTCGAGCACCACGCGGATTTCTCTTCTCGGACCTACCAAGCACCGTTAACTTTCCGAATACCCTACCGGTCAGATCCGGCGATTTTAAGCAGCCACAGCTTCGCGTATGTAAACGAACAAGATTACCTTCCAAAACAACAACCGTGTTTCCACACTCACAGCGGCAAAGCCATCTTCTGTTCCCTTTTGCATCCGGTTCCGCTGTATCCACAACGGTAAGCAGTCCGTATTGATTTCCTATCAAGTTTTTCTCTTCACTCATTTTTCACGTCACCCAGAAAGCCCATAGCAACATAATATTGATTATGTAGTCAAAGAGTGGATGAATTGCTTGATTTTTTAACCAATAACGGAGAGCAAATAGAAAAATCCCCTTCAAAACAGAGTTCGTTTCTCCGTTTTAAAGGGGATTTCTTGATATTTACATATTAGCCTGAGTACATAATCAATATTATGTGACCGAGCATCGCACATTCATTATAACATAATCAATATTATGTAGTCAAGCCGTTGAAACTCGTAAACGCTTACTTTTGTGTGTCTTTTCTGCAACAATCCAGAAGACGTTCCATACTTGCGTCGGTAATCTGTAGTTCAGGATCTTCACCTGTCCTTCGGTAACAAGTGAAGCATAACTGACCGCATCCGACAACGTAGAAGTCTCTTTCATTTATAGGTGTTTCGCGAAGCACCTCTGTCAGTTCTCCGCAAATGACACAGCGTTCATATATCTCTTCAACGTTTTTATTCTTGCTCGGTTTTCTAAACCATTTCAAATAGTTCCTCCCGTCTCTTCTGTATCGGGTGCGCCTGTAGTCTCTGCAGGCTGGGTTTCTTGTTCTGATGTAGTTCCCGTAGTATCCTCAGGATTGGTCTGCTCCGTTGAATCGGAAGGCTCCTGAGTCGACTGTGACTCCGTCGTTCCGTTTGCCTCACTCGGAGTTGTTTCCGGAGGAGTTGTGGTCTCAGGTGTTGTTGTGGTTTCCGGAGTGATCTCTACTGGAACCTCATAATCTGCGGGAGGAATGGTTATCTTCTGACCGATCACTATCGCATTTGGATTAGGTATGCCGTTATACGCAGCGAGCTTAGCGACCGTCGTATTAAACTGCTTTGCAATACTGGATAAAGTATCACCGGACTGTACGGTATAAACCACCTCGGTAGGTGTCGTGGTAGATTCAGTGGTTTCTCCGGTAGTTGTCTCTTGAGAGGTTGTCTCGCTGGATGCTTTGTCGTTTTCGTCCGTCACATCATTTTCTTCGTTGCCGGGATTACCTGTGCTCTTATCGGGAACACGCAGATCCAACGTATCACCATCACTTATGTACTTCGATACGTTACCAACGTCACCATAGCCATATTTAGACGATGTGCCCCAATGGGAAAGAATCTTAATGTTTGTGTCGGTCGACACCTTCAAAGTAAAGGTAACACTTGCACCGTCAACGCTTCTCGCAACATCCTCACCGATCTGACCTGTGTGATACACCGTATCTCCGATGGTCACAACACAAAATCCTGTATCGGCTGTGCTCGAACCGCGTTCAAACTTTATACTATAATCACCTGCAGGCAACAATGCAGTTTGATATTTTCCA
>JAGBGV010000147.1 GCA_017935805.1 Clostridia bacterium
AATGCCACGATATTGTGATACCCCAACAGATCCTCGCCATGCTTGCTGATTATTAAGAACAAAATCTCCATTTTCAACCAGTTGATACTTTGACAAGTCCAAACTTGTTGCATTCGTTCTTTTTTCGCTCCGCGAAGAGAATGGCACGACACCCTCGTCTAAGTACACAGACAATAATTGTGCATTTGCAACCCCACAAATGGATTTGATTTTTGCTAATGCGCATAGTGGCTTAACATTCCAGTGTTCCGGGATTTTCCCTATCCACGTCACATTAGTTTGTTTGCAACTTGTTTTTTTATTAATTCCTAAAATTACAGTTCTATTTATAAAAGCATGTTTTAATGCTTCTATATGAGCAATGTGCTTTCTCTTACTATTAATCAATTTGTTAATAGTGGAAATTTTCCAATCCAAATATTTAACTATTTGATCCTGTTCTTCTCTTGGCGGAAGAGTAAAAAATGAGCTTTTAAGCTTTGTGGGACTAAGGATACGTTGAATTGATCCAACGCCTTTGGATGCTAAAACAAACTGTGCAACACAGGCTTGATTACGAATCATATAATTTACAAAGCGATCATTGATGGACTCGTCTAATGACATTACAATGTAAGCTGGACTCACAATGCCACGATATTGTGATACCCCAACAGATCCTCGCCAAGCTTGTTGATTATTCAGAACTATATCTCGAGGCTCAACCAGCTGATATTTTGACATATCATCGCTTGGCTTGTGGACTTGTTTGCCTGATGTATCCGAATAACGCACTACACCTCTGTCTAAAAAAACAGATAGTAGTTCTTCGCCTATGTTATTCTGTATGCTCTTAAATTTGCATACAGATCTAATTGGGAAATCGTTCCAATGCGAGGGAATTTGTCCATTAAATTTATTCTTTGAAGGCTTTAATGAACTATAATGTGCAGTCATTATTTATTACCTCCAATAATTTCTTCAAGCAATCCAGCGGTTTCTTGCTCTAACAAGCTGATGTCAGCAATAATATCCTCCATAGCTCTTAAATCTACGGGTTTATAGAAGTACTTAGTAAAGCTAACTTCGTAACCTATTACCGTTTTCTTATCATTAACCCATGCATCTTCGGCGAACAGAAGGACTTCATTCTTCATGAATTCAGAGATGCCTCCGGCATAAGTAAACGGAACAATTTCTGTATCGCGCAAATCGGGGTCTGCTTCATCGATTGCTTTAGCAGAGGGATCTACCTCCGTTATGAACGGACGTATTTTTTTGAGAAGAGCCGCCTTAAGTTTTGTCGCCTTGGAAAATTCAGCCCAATCGTCCAAAACAATGTTTTGAGGAAGATTAGCGAGAATGCGTGTGACTGTTAAATATTCCTCATCATTTTTGAACGTGTCCACAGGTATGTATTTGTCGGGGAATACACGAAGACGGAGAGGTCTTTCGACAGTGATACTCCAATAACCGAACTCGTTATTATTGAATATTCTGCTGATTTCATTTTCGGTCATATTTAAGTGCATATAGCCGTCCCGTCCGGTCAGCAAGGACGTAATTCCCGGCCATGTCGGGACATAATGGGCGGCCACCCACAAAACGCAAAATTTGTTCGAAAACAGCCCTAACCCCGCCGGGAGTTTTCCACCGCAAGCGCGGCGCGAAGCGCAGGCGACGCCTCAGCGGCGACTGTGGTAAACTACCGGCGGGATCGCAAACATCAGGGTTGTGGTTTAGTTAAATACATCACTGAACTAGTGCGCTGCCAGATGTCACAGCTTCTCAATATGCACCGTATATCCGGTCGTCAGCCGCCTGCGAATACCATCGAGTTTTCCGTAACATCCTTCCTCATCACTTAGATGCCGTCCCCATTCGGACGGTGCATACTGGCTGGTGAACATTGTTGAGGTTCCAAGATCCGTTCTCGTCTTAATCAGGTGATACAGAATCTTGATTCCATCCTCCGAATACCGGCTGATTGCAAAATCGTCAATGAACAGCAGCTGGATTCGGGAATAATACTTCAGCCGCTTTCTGTATCTGTCCAGATCTTCCCGACGGCTCAACACCAACAGCTCATCAAGTAAGTCGCAGTAATCCACGTACATACAGCGGTAATTTCTGCGGCAGGCTTCATTGCAGAATGCAGACATGAAGTAGGATTTTCCTGCCTCTGTTACACCGTATACACCGACATTCAGCCGGTCTTCCACGAAACGAAAAGTAAGCAGCTGCCGCACTACATCATCGTTGTATCGCCGCTTACCATTGGTAACAAGATTCTCAGCAATCGCGCTCTTGTCAATCAGCCTGCTGAGCCGCAGGTTCGTCTTGTAGCGGTTATTCATCGTCTCAATGTACTGTGGCTCGATCACCTCCCGCAGAAGCTGTTCCGATGTGAAATCGGAATACTCCGGACTTCCGAGAAGCTCACGCCATCGCAGAGCAGATACAGAAAGTCCAAGCTCGTCCAGCATAACGGTAAGATCGGCAGTAGCTGCATTTATCGTACTCATTCCTGCTCACCTTCCTTCTGGCGGCTCAGAAGACTCTGCAGCGAGTATTTCTCGTCATCATCTTTGTAGATGCCCGTGACGGCCACATCTTCGTCACACGGCTTCAAGGGCTTAAGACTGCCTTTCATCCTATCAACCGGAGTTGCAGCAGGTTCCGCATACAT
>JAGBGV010000148.1 GCA_017935805.1 Clostridia bacterium
AAGCTCGATCTTGTCAAACTGCTTGATCATTGCGTTGATCTTCGCGTTGAACTTGCGGTTATCCTGCTTTGTCCACCAGTTGTTGATGTTACCGTATTCATCGCACTTTGCACCGTTTGAGTCAAACGCATGGGAGATCTCGTGACCGATAACTGCACCGATACCGCCGAGGTTTTCACTTCTTGTCTGCTTGAGGGAGTAGAAGGGAGCCTGAAGGATAGCAGCGGGGAAGGTAATATCGTTTACAAAAGGATCGTAGCAAGCGTTTACCATGTGACCGGGCATTGCCCACTTGGTGCGATCAACAGGCTGTGTGAGCTTTCCGAGTCTGTACTCTGTCTCAATTGCGCCGAGAGTCTTTACGATATCAAACAGGGATGCTTTTTCATCATATACGAGCTTGTCGAAGAAAGGATCAACTCGGTCGGGATATCCCATCTTAACGCCGATTTTCGACAGCTTGAGGATAGCCTTTTCCTTGGTGCTGTCTTCAAGGAAGTCGTTCTTCTGGATGTGTTCCTTGTACATATCAATGATCTGGTATACGATCTCGGTGATGTCCTTCTTTGCCTCTTGGCCGAAGTACTTGTCGCCGTAGTAAACGCCTACAGGCTCGGAATACAGACCGGATGCCAGGTCATATGCGAACTTTTCGATAGGTGTAACTGCGGGAATACCAGCGATAGCTCTGTAATAGGAGCTGCCGAGTTCACGGAGTTCTTCGCTGAGAAGTGAGCAAGAGCCGATAAGTCCTGTAACATACGCCCAGTGCTTATAGAGGTCGAAGTTTGCAGAGTTGAATACGGTCTTGAAGGCCTTGAAGTATCTGGGCTCGGTTACGATGATCTCTTCGGGAACAAAGCCAAAGAGGTCGGTGAGCAGCTTCTTAAAGTTAATGGGCCTCAGCATAGAGCATACTCTTGCTGTCTTCATAGGGTTGTAGATCTTAACGTACTCGGACCATTCTTCGCTTGTTTTTACAAGATTACCGAGAAGCGCGTCAAATGCAAGAGTGTCAGCAAGATACTGCGCCTGCTCTTCTTCTGTGAGTGTGGACTGTGCAAGAACAGCCTTCGCCATGTTTGTCCATATACCGAGGATGGCAGTCTTCTGTGCTTCCATTTCGGGTTTGTAATATGAAGCGTCAGGCAGAATTACGCCGGGGCCCTGAATAAATACGCAGTGACGGGAGGTGTCCTTCATATCTGTGTCAACAAAGATGCTGAAGGGAAGTGGCAGGCGGCGGATTACCATGTCACGGAGAGCGTTGTTCATACTTCTGACTGTACCCATTTTCTTGAATACTGACAGATATCTGAGAGCGGGCTTCATTCCTGCCTTTGCTTTTTTCTTTACGTTGGTTGCAGCCTTGAACACGCCGCAAGCTCTCTCAAGATGCTCGTTCGGATATGATCCGTCCTTGCTCATTGTTTTGAATTCGCCGATCATGAGCTTCTGAATATCATCTCTGAGCTCTGTAAATCCGCCGGCAGTGGGCATATCATCGGGGATAACAAGCTCCTCCAGCTTTTCACCGTTAACGTGATTATACAGGTCGTCCTGAATTCTGATCTTTTCCATATTTTTGTCCTCCAATTATTGTGTGATTTTTTGTTTACATATTAGTATTATAGCGCAATTGGTATAATAATGCAAGGAAAATTGAAAAAAACGGGATGGATAGGCACCGGTTTTATTTTGTATGATCAGATATGTGGGAAGAACTGTTGTGCGGGAAAACTGTCCACTGGACACTTTTTTAACACGCGCCCTCGGGGTCCTTCTCCATCTGATAAAACAAAAATGGATGCACAGAAGTACATCCAATCTTTGTTATGCGGTGAATGATGTTAATTCCCGAAATTGTTTTTACATATTACATATACTAACGGTTGACGGAAACTTTCCAGAGCCCGATTGACAATCAACAGATAATATGCTATATTGTTTGTGTAACCAAATAACAAATTCAGCCAAAGGAGGCGTTTATTATGATGAACACTTATATTTATCGGATGTCATATGTATCGCCTGCAGTATGCTGAACGCAAGGTTAATATAGTGTTAAATGCACATCCGATCTCGGGTGTGTTTTTTGTTTGCCTGAAACATCTTTCTTTGGTGAACGTGTAGCTTGATGCACCCGCAGGGATGCTTTTTGTTTTTCGTGGGAAGCACTCGAATATAAGTCAAACGGAAAATTCAGCCAAACCGAAAGGAGAATTTTTACTATGATTGCAATCACAACGTTTTTGAAAAATGAAAGAGGGGATGACTATGAAGAGACTGGCACACTTTTTGCGTAACATGGATAACGATACGGCAACCTACAAAGAAATGTACGAAGGCGGGCTAACGGTATATGATCCCGATATGCCGGACGCACCTCCATACGGAGATTATGAACCAATATATTACAATAATGAGATAGGATATGAAATTACGCATACACACAAACTCGCGCAGGATAAACCCACAATAACCATCAGAATACCGCTTTCAAAACTCCCATTAAAAGATTTTGGTTGGACACCGGCCGCCTTTTGTTACAATAGATTCCGATCTTACATGGATCGACTGAACGAGGAGTTATACAATCGTTCCCGACCCGATAATGAAAACGGAAAGTATATATTATCCGAACACACAAGCGTGGTAATACCCAACAATTACTCGTTTTTTTCTCAATGTCTACACAAATGGTATGAAAACACATCCGGTAAGAATGTTTGGCTTCTTAAAGCTCCAAATGCACCGGGAATGGAATTGATGTTGCATTTCAGGATCCAAGTTCAACTGCCACGCCGTAAACTGCGCAAAACTATACAGATGCTATGTCGTGATCTGCCGGATGCCGTGGATCGGTTTATTGAAGAATTCGATTATATCAGGTTAAACCGTGCTCTGGAACTCGCCGAAAAGCAGGCTGCAATCCGTACTTGGCTGAAGGATAGCGATTACTGTGCTTTTGTTGCAAACGGCAGTATTTTACCGCGCGCCAAAGGAACTGATATTCCTATGCTTGATGCGATACCGTTCAGATCCACACCTGATGATGAAATTGAGGTCTTTGGCGTAAAAGGTATGGGAATCAAAAAAGGCGTCACCGTCATTACTGGTGGTGGTTATTCGGGCAAATCCACTCTGCTTGATGCCATTTCTGCAGGAATCTACGACCACGTGCTTGGTGATGGGCGCGAGCTGTGCCTTACAGACGAAAGCGCCGTTACCATATCCGCAGAGGACGGACGAAGCGTAAAGCATGTCAACATTTCACCTTTTATCAAGTGGCTTCCGGGCGGTGATGCAAGGGATTTCTCCACAGATCATGCGTCAGGTTCCACTTCCCAGGCAGCAAACATCATGGAAACCGTGGACTGTGGCGCAAAGCTTCTGCTTATAGATGAGGACAGAAGTGCCACAAACTTTATGATCCGCGACAAAATGATGAAGGAGCTGATTGAAAAAGAGCCAATCACGCCTTTCACCGATCGGGTAAACGAGCTATACAAAAGGGAAGGTGTTTCTACGATTCTTGTAATCGGTGGTAGCGGAGAGTATCTTTCCGTTGCTGACAAGATCTACATGATGGAGGATTACATCATTCACGATGTAACGGAAAAATCAAAGGGAATCTGCACTTCTCACGGTGTTATGTCGGAGATTCCCACAGAAGCAGACTGGACACAAAACCGGATTCTGTATTCCGATAACTTCTCGTCTTATCCGGAAGGAAGCGGTAGTGAAAGATTAGAGGTGTCCGACATGGGATTTATCCGGATCGGTGACGAGTGGATTGATGCTCGTGGAATGCATGATATTGTGTCAAAACGGCAACTTGATGCCCTCGGATTTATGCTACGGCTACTTATGGTATCCAACAAGGATCACTACATTGATCTTACTCAACGAATTGATGAACTGTACGAAAAAATCACAGCAGAGGGCATGGATATTCTCTATTCGTCCTTTTTCACAACTACAGAGCGATTCCTCAATCTGCCGCGAAAACAGGAACTTCTGGCACTGGTCAACCGTATGCGAAAGATCAATATGGCGAAAGGCGGTGATGTGATATGAGTACGATGACTTATCATATAACGATTGCGGACAAAATCAAAGCATACCGCAACGATAATAATCTGTCGCTAAAAGAATTCGGTAAGCTGATAGGAGTTTCTGCTCAAGCGGTCTGGAAGTGGGAGCAGAACGCTTGTTGCCCCGATATCATTATGCTGCCACACCTCGCTAAGATCATGAAATGCACTACCGACGATTTCTTTGAACAATATGAGGTTAATAATAGCTAACAGGCTTTTTTAACACGCGCCCTTGGGGTCCTTTTCCATCATCAAAAAACAAAAATGAGACACACAAAAGTGCATCTCATTTTTGATCATGCGGGTAAAAGGACTTGCCCGTCTGCGGACGGAGCGGTGGCGCGGAAAAACCCTCCCCCGGAGGCTTTTTTAACACGCGCCCTTCAATTCCTTTCTGAATCTAATAGAACAAAAAGCAGATATGCTAATGCATACCTGCTTTTGTTATGCGGGTAAAAGGACTTGAACCTTCACCGGATCGCTCCGACTAGAACCTGAATCTAGCGCGTCTGCCAATTCCGCCATACCCGCGTTATACTCACAATTTTTACACGGCGTGAGTTGCCGAGACGGAGCATTTCGCTTAATCCGCTTGTGTTCTCTCGAACGGATACATTGTACATCAAATTCGTATTTTTGTCAATAGGTTTACCGAAATTTTCTCCCTCCTCTGTTCTCACCCCGCTTTTCCTTCTTGTTTTTAACAAAAACGCCTCATATATACAGAATAAACTTGATTTTGCATCTGTTTTTGAGTATAATAATTAAATATGAAAGCAAAAAATGCGAGGTAAGTATGGAAGAAAAAATCGTACTGCTCTGCGGCAGGGATGTTGACTCTCTCACCGGGATAGATGCAGATTACATTGTAATATATGACCGAGGGGCTGAGGTGAGCGTGAACGAGCTGACCGCAATGGCTTCCGAAATGTCGAAAAAAGAGGGAGTATGCGCAGTTGTTTCCCGTGGCGGAATGGGTGCAAAGCTTAATTCCATGATATATTCCGTAGCGGCAGGCAAGGGAGTTCCCGTTCCCTCGGGTGCTGTTGGATTCTCCCGTGAGACCGCTCCACGTCTTGTTAAGGCTCGCAAAAACGATACTACCTCACTCATTATGGAGGCTGCAAACTGCGGTGTCGCGTTAAGCTCGGTTGCATACGAATCAAATGGCGGCATGAGATTCTCAAAACTTATCTCCCGCTGGTGGTCACTGTTCCTCTCCTCGCATATTCTGAAATATATATTCTCTTCCGTTGTGGCATTTGCTGTTGACTATGTGCTGCTTCTCTTGCTCAACAACCTACTTGGCGGCATATTCCCGAAGCTGTCTATGGAAATTGCGGCACTTCTCGCGTGGCTTACTTCCTCAATTACAAACTTCACCATAAACCGCAGCTTTGTTTTCCGTTCAAAGGCTCATATATGGACAGCGCTGGGGGAATATTACGGCCTTGCCGCGGTGGTATTTCTGCTCAAGACTTATGTGCTTCTTGAGCTGCTCACTCGCGTGCTGTCAATTCCCCTCGGTATCGCAAAGCCCATTGCTGAGGTGGTGTTCTTCATCATGAACTACTTCATTCAGAAAAAGCTGATCTTCAAAAAACGGTAAAACAAAAGATCCGTCATGTATTTCACACGCGGATCTTGTTTGATCGGTTTCAGATCTGTTCTGCCAGCTCGGCTTCTCTTGCTTCCATTGCCTCAGTTTCAAGCTCTGCGGCAACTCTTGCAAGCTCTTCTTCGTAGGCCTTGATAACCTCTTCTTCGAGCATACCTCTGAAGTCACCGTTAATAGGGTGAACTATGTCGCGGTATGTTCCGTCGGGGTTCTTGCGGCTGGGCATAACAATGAAATTTTTATCTCTAACGCTGATTACCTTGATGTCGTGGAGTGCAAGCTGTCCGTCGAATGTCACGGACACGATAGCTTTCATAGGACCTTCGTCAAAAAGCTTTCTTACTTTGATATCAGTGATTACCATGGTGTTGTCCCTTCTTTTAATTAATTTTCCTGGCTGATTATAATTATACTCCCACAATGTGAAAATGATTCATCGGAATCATAAATATTTTTTGAAAACTGTGTGTCTTTTTTTGAGATATATGTTATAATTATTGTAAAGACGAGTACTACAGCCTGAATCAAACATCAGAAAGGTTTAATTATGGCTTTACCGAATACACATCTCGGCGCGGAGGCAATAGGCGCTCTGCTGGACGGGAAAAAGAAACTGTTTTTTGCAGGTATTGGCGGGGTGAGTATGAATGCCCTTGCCCACATCAGTCACCTGCGCGGACACCTTGTGTCAGGCTATGACCGCACCCCTTCCGCTATCACTCACAAGCTTGAGGAGATGGGGATAACTGTCTACTACACGGCAGATGCGGCTCATGTGAAGGACTGCGACGCGCTGATCTATACTGTTGCCATGCCGGCTGACAATCCCGAATACGCATATGCAAAGGAGAACGGCATACCGCTTATCTCCCGTGCGGACTATCTCGGATATATCATGACCGGTTATCGCCGTCGTATCGGTGTATCCGGTACTCACGGCAAGAGTACAACTACCGCGATGATCGCCCGTGTTCTGTCTCATGCAGGAGTAGATCCAACCGTATTCAACGGAGCGGCAATGAAGGAAACGGGAACTGTTGACATGATCGGCGGTGAGGGATACTTCGCTTTTGAGGCTTGCGAGTACATGGACTCATTCCTTGACTTCAATCCCACGGTTGCGGTGGTGCTTAATATTGAGCTTGACCACGTGGACTACTTCAAGTCGATTGGACAGATCCGGGATTCCTTTACAGAATTTATGAATCTTGCGGGCGAGGACGGATACGCGGTTATTAATATAAATGATAAGGACTGCATCCTTGCGGCAGACGGCGTGAAGAGCAGATGCATCACCTTTGCCCACGAAAATCCCGCTGCGGATTATTATTCGGACAATGAAGTTCTCACCGACGGATATCCCGAGTTTGACGTTTGCCGTCACGGTGAGGTGCTTGCTCATGTGAAGCTGAGAGTTCCCGGGGAGCACAGCGTAAGTGACGCACTGGGTGCTTTTGCCGCTTGTGCGGTGTCGGGTATCGCTCCCGAGATCATCGCAGAGGGACTTTCGTCCTATGAGGGAATCGGCCGACGTATGGATAAGATGTGCGTGACAAAAAAAGGCGCAGTTTTGTACAGCGACTATGCTCATCATCCTACGGAGATCGCAACAACTCTCAGCGGAGTTGACAAGATCTGCCGAGGACATCTCAACGTGGTATTCCAGCCTCACACATTCTCACGCACGGCTGAATTGTTCGACGATTTTGTCAGAGCGTTTGCTGAATGCGGAGCGGACGAGATCGTGCTGTGCGATATTTATCCCGCAAGAGAGACAAATATTTACGGTGTATCCTCAAGCGGACTTGCCGAGGCAATTGCACGGACAGGAAAGAAGTGCATCGCTGTTGACAGCTTTGATTCCGCTGCCGATTATGTGAATTCCATCTCCGGCACAGGAGACGTGATCCTCGTCATGGGCGCGGGAGACGTTATTAAGGTGGCGGACACCATTGTGGAGAAGTACGGTGAATAAAAGAAAAGACCTCACCCGGGGTCTTTTTAGACAACAGACACAATGATATTTTTGGAAAGGCGGAGACGTGAAAAGTAAATACGTTTATGAAATAAGCTCTGCATATACAGACCGTCCTTGTAAGTTTGAGCATTTCAGATTATCGGATAGGTATCCGAAATACGAAAATCTGATATACGATTTGAATTTTGTTGCGAAAAAGCCTATGACAGCTATGGAAAAATCAATACTGTCGGAGCTTTTTCCTGCTGACAGCTTAGAAGAGGACGTGAGTCCGGATATAAACGTATTACGGGATGCTGCAGAGAAAAGTGTGGCGAGAAAGGTGTTCTTAAATGGCTTTCGCCAAGAGCATTTTGATTATATTGCGCCATTTATTAAAGACAAAGTAGAAGTGCTGTATCTGTTCAAATGCCCGAAGATAAAAGATCTTTCTGCTTTATCGGAGTTTTCAAGATTGGAATGCGTTTTAATGACCTGGAATAATTCACTTGAAAGCTTGTGGGATATGAGGAATAACAAAGAGTTAAGAGCCCTTTCATTTAAAAATATTTCTAAGCTGGCTCACATCGAAACTTTGAAGGACTCGAATTTGGAGTACGTCTCTTTCGATAGCATAGATAATAGTAGCAACAGAAAGCAAATGCTGTTTGACAAAGCGGTTTTTGACGAGATGCCGAAATTAAAGCATTTAAGGCTTGTTTACAGCAGAGTTTTCGTAGATTATTAAGCAAACGGTAAAAAGACCTCACCCGGGTCTTTTTTGATTAATAGATGCAAAGATATTTTTTGAAAGGCAAATACATGAAAATCGAACACGTTTATAAAATAGGCTCTGCATCACCGACTATATACTGTGAGCACATATTGCTTTTTTTGAGATCCTTCGACTTCACTTCGTTACGCTCAGGATGACGTGACATGACGTTAGTTGTTATGCTCCAAGGATGACAAGGAGTATTATTTGTCATCCTGAGCGAAGGGTACCACCAGTAGTCGAAGGATCTGATCATTTTTCTTGCTTTACCAGGCATCAGTCTGTAAACAACAAAAAACGGAGTTATCACACTCCGTTTTGTTTTGCCCATACACAACCACCAGTAATGCTGGAGGATAAAGCTTTAGTATTAAGGCTCCTTCCGGGAGGGA
>JAGBGV010000149.1 GCA_017935805.1 Clostridia bacterium
CACATTTACATTTACAACTGATGATGTTGTTGGCGACAATACTATCGTGTCAGTAAACTATGCTCATCTTATGGAGGACCTCTCTATTGGTGACACCATAATGGTAAACAACGGGCTTGTTGTATTCGAGGTTCGTGAGCTTACGGATACCAAAGCTGTGTGTACCGTTATAGCAGGCGGTGAGTTGTCCGATCGTAAAAGCATGAATTTTCCCAACAAGACACTGAGTCACGCATATCTTTCCGACCAGGACAAGGCTGATATACTGTTTGGAATTGAAAATGACGTTGACTTTATTGCGGCATCCTTCGTATCGTGTAAGGAAGATGTTATGTCTATTCGTAGACTTCTGAACGAAAACGGCGGTCAGGACATTAATATTATTGCAAAAATTGAAAACCGCGCCGGTGTAAATAACATTGATGAAATATGTCAGGTTGCTGACGGAATTATGGTTGCACGCGGTGATCTTGGTGTTGAAATCCCTTACGTTGAAGTACCTTCTGTTCAGAAGCATCTCATCCAGAAGTGCAGAATGCTTGGTAGTAGAGTAATCACGGCAACGGAAATGCTTGAGTCTATGATTCACAATCCCCGCCCCACAAGAGCTGAGATATCCGACGTTGCGAATGCTGTTTACGACGGTTCTTCTGCGATTATGCTTTCCGGTGAAACGGCTGCCGGTAAATACCCTGTTTCCGCTGTGAAAACTATGAGTGAAATAGCAGAGTACACCGAGCAGCACATTGATTATAAGCGCTGGTTCGCGACAACGGACTACAAGATCAAAAATAATCTTGACGCTATCTCTCATGCTACCTGTGCAATGGCTATTGACGTTAACGCGAAATGCATTGTAGTTAACTCGGTCTCCGGTCTTACTGCAAGAATGGTCAGCAGATTCCGCAGCCCTGCAGATATCATGGGACACACAACAAATGTCAAGGCATGGAGACAGCTTAATCTCAGTTGGGGTGTTACACCTGTTCTGAGCGAGAAGTATAATTCACTGGATGTTGTGTTCTATCAAGCAACTCAAAATGCCAAGAGGGTCTTCTCTCTCTCATCCGGCGACAATATCGTTATTACCGGCGGTATGATCAACGGATCTGCAGGAAACACAAACACTATTAAGGTAGAAACAATCCAATAAAAGAATTAACACCCGATATTGCGTCGGGTGTTTTTGATTCGCATATACGAAAAATCCCCGCTTAAATAGCAGGGACTTTTTGTTTATTGATTATTTTTGATCTCCTTGAAGCTCTTTCTGTACATGACTGAATACATGAAGCCCGCGAAAAATGATGCGGCAAGACAAACTGAAATCATCAGCCATACAGTCCAATCGGGAATGTTCTTGAAAAGGAATAAGGCAATCAGAGTTGTATCAATAAGTACGGTTGAAATTTTACCGTAAAGTCTGGCGCCGTGAACGTCTTTTGTCTTTTTGTAATATACAAGACCAAGAACACCCATGCCAACTTCTTTGATAAACAGCACAGCAAACAGAACAGTCAACTGCGGATACTCTCCGAGAAGGCATAAGATCATAGCAAGCTGCATCAGTTTATCTGCAAATCCGTCAAGGCCTTTGCCAAATTTTGATACAGCATCATATTTTCTTGCAATCTTGCCGTCAATCAGGTCGGAAAAACATGAAATTGCAAGAACCAAAACAGCCCACAAATGACAACCCTCTGTGTGGTATAGAATTATTATCGGGATGATCAAAAATATCCTTAAAAAGCTAAGCATATTGGGGATCTGTTTTACAATACTTTTATTCATTCTATCACTCCTAACACTGTAGTAGCATATACAAAGGAAAAATTATTCGGTTCTGAGTGCAACAACGGGATCTTTTTTAGCGGCACTTCTTGATGGAATTATTCCTGCGATCAGTGTCAATACCACACTGATTATTACAAGGACGATCGCGGCTTCAATCGGCAGATTTGTTTTAAGGTTAGAAAGACCGGTCAGATGTGCAAGGATCATGTCGATCGGGATACACAGCAGATATGTTATTAATATGCCTAATAAGCCGGACGAGAAACCGATGATAACCGTTTCTGCATTGAACAAACCCGACACGTTCTTTTTAGATGCCCCGATTGCACGAAGAATACCAATCTCTTTTGTTCTCTCCTGAACAGAGATAAGAGTAATCACGCCAATCATGATGGCAGAAACAATAAGAGAAACGGCAACAAATGATATAAGTACATATGTTATCGCGTCAAGAATTACAGTTATAGAGCTCATCATAATGCCGACATAGTCAGTATAACTTATTTGTGACACTTCGTCAACTGTAGAATTGTATTCCTCTATTGCTTTTTCGATAAGATCTTTGTCAGCAAATGTGGCAGCAAACAAGTTGACCGTTGCAGGAGAATCAATGTCAACATATCCAAGGGTTCGCAGATTGTCTTCGTAAGTTGAGCTTGAGAAATCCAGAACCTCATCATAATATGCAGCACACTGTTCTGTTGTATAAGTCGGAAGATCAAGCGAAAGCTTACCTGCAAGCTGCTCAGTTGTAAACTGGCTTACGCTACTCATTACGCCTGCGACATGTTGAGCTTTATACATCTCAATAATGCCGTTTGTGTAAAACTCGGTGATATCTTCGTCTGACATAGAAGAAATATATTCGCCAATATCCTTCTCAGACATGCCGGTCTGTGCAATAATTTCTTGAGTCATTGCAACTTCAATTTGCTCGCGTGTTACACCGGCCAACGCCATTTCTACATACGCATCAATTTGCTCTTGTGGAGGTATGCAGGCGATCTTAATATATGCCTGAGCCATTCCCTGCTGATCAAGCAAGCTTATATATTCCTTGAATTCGTTTGCTTTTGCTTCTTCGGTCATCTGACCGGACTCCGGTCTGAACGGAAGGCCTGTAAATATATCAGTCGCCGGATTATCAAGCTGTGCGAGAATTGGTTCAGAATCTGTTGCTTCCTCGATAATATACTTTGTGAGCTCTTCAGTATATCCGATAGAACCGGTAAGCATAGCTGACACAGCTTTATCGCTGGGACGAATTATACCTGAAACCTTCAGGCTAAGTCCGTTATCGTATAAGTACTTCAGACCTGTGCTTGTATTTCGGAGATCGGTATAATTGCCGGTAAGCTCATCCTTGGTATAACATTCAGAACTGAGAATTACTCTGAACTCCATGTCAAAGATTTCTTCGTATGACCACTTCTCTTCTGTGACATCAAGAGTTGTTCCATTGATAGACGCTTCCATAATAGCATCAATATCCTTTTCGGATTTAAGTCCAAGAGCGTACAGGGTCATGTCAGAGAGCTCATTGTTGTCGTCAAGTACAAGTACTACCTCGTCAAAATCAGTCGGCCAAGAGCCGTATACGAGATCATACTGCGATACAACAAGGTCACTTACAAGTCTACCGTTGTCTCCCGGAAGCATTTCCTGCCAAAGCTGTACACCGGCGGACATCATGGGGGGCATCATAGGATTATTCTGATTAGCGACACTCATGTTTTCTGCGAAAGACATTCCCATATGCTTTGCCATCATGTTGCCGATCAGTGAGTTCAAATCCGATGCAATTATCTCACCGTCAACATTCTTTGTGTAAATCAGCAGGTCAGTATTATAGGTATACTGTACACCACTCAGTGCGTTGCCGAGATCGTGTGTGCTATCAGGATTATTTCTTTCAGCTTCAATAAACGCCTTAAAGGATCGCAGGTCGTTAGTTTCTGTCTCGATGCTGTTCATAGTATTAACGAGATCGTAAAGTGCAGGCTTTTGATATACGGCGTCCTTGTCATGTGACTCAGATGCCTGCGCAGAACTTATGAACATCTCCATCAGGGATCCAAGATTGGCATGCTCTTCCTGAATAGTCAAAGGATATGATGACAATGTATCTTCTTGCACCGAATTGATGAAATCGGTCGTGCCCTGTGATACAGATATAATAAGGGCAATTCCGATAATTCCGATACTTCCCGCAAAAGCCGTAAGAATTGTGCGTCCTTTTTTTGTAAAGAGGTTTTTCAGAGATAGTCCAAATGACGTCAGAGGAGACATTGAGGGCATTTTCTGCTTACCCTGCTTCTCTACTTTAACTCTTGCCTTTTCAAGTTCTGAATCGGTCTCAGCATCCGTCAGAGGACTACTGTCGTCTGTAATTACACCGTCAAGCATCTTAATTATTCTTGTTGAATACTGTTCAGCAAGGTCGGGGTTATGAGTTACCATTATGATAAGACGATCCTTTGAGATCTCTTTAAGAATGTTCATAACCTGGACGCTTGTTTCTGTATCGAGAGCACCAGTCGGTTCATCCGCAAGGATAATATCCGGGTTATTTACAATAGCTCGTGCGATAGCAACTCTCTGCATCTGACCGCCCGACATTTCGCTTGGCTTTTTATTGATCTGATTGCCAAGTCCAACATCCTCCAGCGCCTTAATAGCTCTTTTGCGGCGTTCATGTCTGGATACACCTGACAAAGTAAGAGCAAGCTCTACATTTTGAAGAACTGTCTGGTGAGGAATCAAATTATAGCTTTGGAACACAAATCCAACAGAGTGATTTCTGTATGAGTCCCAATCTCTGTCCTTGAAATCCTTGGTCGATCTTCCATTTATTAGCAGATCTCCGCTTGTATACTGATCAAGTCCACCTATGATATTGAGCATTGTTGTTTTTCCGCAACCGGATGGACCGAGGATTGATACAAACTCGCTTGAGCGAAATTTCAGATCGATCCCTTTCAGAGCGTTAACAACGCCGTCACCAATCGGGTAATCTTTAGTGATACTTTTTAATTCGAGCATATATATCCTTTCAAAATGTAATTACATTTTATGTAAATTAACAGACTATACTATATAATTCTCCTATTTTATAGTAGCTCATCTATTATATCACTATGAATTACAGATTTCAATTAATATTTCATTAGAAAACTATGTTATTAGCGTGAATTTATTTAAATAATTGGCGCTCAAGTGTTACAAACAACCTGCAACCGCCGCAATCTCTGTTAGATGCCTGAACGGTGCCGCAGC
>JAGBGV010000150.1 GCA_017935805.1 Clostridia bacterium
CGGGTGTCCAGTCAGTTCCCATTTCGAGGAACTGCTCGTATGTGATACCTGTTGTAGCATAAGCTGTTTCGAGCGCTTCCTTGATGTCGGGCATACCGTTTCTCTTGGAGTTAAACACAATGAGAGTGCCAGTGCTCTGGTCCATGTACTCAATTGTATCTGGATTGAGATTTATAACATGACTTTCAAGCTCGAAATCTTTTACCGCTTTTTTGCTGTCTGTATTGGCACGGTCGCCGTAGAAGAAGTTATCTTTAATGACGATTCCTGTGGGAGATGCCCAGCTGAGTGGATCATCGGCAGTGGTAGCCTTCATATCCATGATAAGTGTGGAGAGGAGAGGATAAGCCTCAACCCAGATGTCGTTGTAAACATAGCTGTCATAGCTGTGTGTCATTCTTTCTCCGCCTTCAACGAAGTATGCTTCGTTATAAACACCTGCGATCATTCTTACAGCATGATGGCAGCTTATGAACAGATTATTTGCGACATAGCAGTTTTTGCCGTTGCCCATTGCAATACCGCATCCGCGCACATTTTCTATGATATTGCCGTAGGTGTTATTATGACCGTTATACATATCCCAGTATACGGCATGAGCGCCGCAATAGTTGTATCCTTCAATCTCTCCGAGCGGATCGTCAAGGGGAATGCCCACATTCTGAATATAGTTGTATCTTACAGTACAGTCAATCATGCCTATACCGCCACCGTAGATAGCACCCATGTCGTCTGCTCTGAGACAAACATCGTGAATGTAGTTGTATTCAATAACATTTCTCGTACCGCTCCAGTGAATTGCCATATGCTCGCTGCCGAACATTTCGTTGTGTGAAGCAGTATTGCCGCATCCGCCAAGGGAGAGAGCTCCGTTATAGCCACGGGCAAGAATTCCGAAGTCGTGTACATAGTTGTTTGTGAAAAGGTTGTTGCCGTGAGTGAGAGTTGCCTCGTCTCCACCGTCAATGTCAGCGCCCTTTGCACCGATATTGTGAATATGACAAGTGGAGATCACATTGTTGTAGCCATTGCTTACGATGCCGTTATTAATAATTCCGCGGATCGTGCAGCTGTATACTGTCACGTTGTCGGCATCAATTACGATACCGTCTTCGCCGGATGTTTCAAATGTGAGGTTTTCGAGGGTTGTGTAATCAGATTTAATGTTGATAATTTTGTCAACAACGGGAACGGAAAGTGTTGCGCTATCGAAATCCTCTGTGGGGTAGTAGTAGAGAATTGCGTCATTGTCAATGTAGTATTCACCGGGTGTGTCAAGCTCCTCGGGGATATTGTACAGATAGAATGTTCTTCCTGGCGCGGGAGCGGATGTTCCGGGATAATTGAACTCTATCATGTTGTCTTCTGCTGCAATTTCAAGAATATATGTGTGGTCAACTCTCCAAAGAAGATCTACATAGCCATTGAGAAAGACTTTACCCGGAGCATGCCATGTGAGAGCTCGATCTATATGCTCCTTGTCCATGTAAATAACATATGTAACAGCAAGGTCGGGATCATTGGGACGCTGGTTACCGTCGTTGTCGGTTACGTTTCCATCCTTATCCAGCATGTCACCGTCAATGATTGTGATCTCTTCTCCAATATTGGGATAGCGAGCAATAGTTTGCATTTCGCCGTTTGAGAAAAGACGGATCGCCTTCTTGGTGTAAGCATCTGTGTTGAGTGTCTTTGCAACGTCCTCGGGAGTATAGCCGTACTTTTTAAGATCCAACTGAACTACAGCAGCTCTTACTTCCTCGGGAATGTACTGCACCGCACTACCTGTAGCGGGAGTGAAATCGGAAGCTTTAATTGCCTGACCGCCGATAATTTTTGTGCCGTCTTCACCAATGTAGCGGATAGGACTGTCTTTTGTACCGGAATCTTCTGCTGTGAGACTAAAAGTTTCTGTCAGAACATATTCGCCTGCTGTGAGCACAACGTCAACACCACGGAGATTTGTCTTGTCAATCTCACGAATGGCATCCCTTGCGGATTCAAGGGTAGTAGGATTTTTCTTTGTGCCGTCAGCATCCTTTTTGCCATTTACAGCAACGTAAACGGTAAGAACGCCGTTCTTGACTTCGCCGATTTCGTATACGTCATCAGACGAGAACATTGCGCGGATAAGGCGAACGAGATTCAGCCTCTGAACAAACGGATTTGCGGCAGACACAGAAACGATCATACCAAGGCTCATGCATAGGGCAAGCACAAGAGCGATTATCTTTTTCATGTTTTTTCTCCTTGTGTGGAAAGATTGCATCCACATTATACCATGAGCTGAATGGAAAAGCAATAATAAGCAGAGATGAATAATAAAAATGAGAGTACCATAAAAAAGGAGCCCCCGGCCGGCACACCCTGTCATTCTGAGCGAAGTCGAAGAATCTAACTTTGAGATCCTTCAACTACGTTTCACTCCGATCAGGATGACAAGGGGAACAAAAAAGGAGACCCGTGAGAGCCTCCTTTTGGGTTTATTTGATTATTCAACGGGTGTCCAGTCAGTTCCCATTTCGAGGAACTGCTCGTATGTGATATCGACAAAAGCTGAAGCAGTTTCAAGTGCTTCCTTGATTTCCGGCATACCCTCTCGGCGGGAGTTGAATATTATGAGGCTACCGTTGTCTGCAGTAGTATCAACGATAGTGCCGGGGTTGAGTCTCTCGAAGTGTCCGTTGCGCTCCGAGTTCAGGTTGAGAGACATAACACCTCTGTAGTCACAATTGCTTCTGTCACCGTAGGAGAAATTGTCCTTGATCGTGATATCCACAGGCGCAAACCATGATGCTGTATCATTACCTACCGCATCCTTGGTGTTTGTTATGATCTCAGAAATTTCAGGATAGTTCTCTTTCCAAGTATCGTTATACATATATCCGTTGAGGGTTACACCTGAATGTCTTGCAGGATCTCCGAAGAATGCATCATGATATACTCCGCATATACCGGTTACTGTATATTTGCAGGAGATAAACAGGTTGTCGCAGATATACATATGTCCGGAATTACCCATAGCAACGCCTGCACCTCTGATGTTCTCGCAAATATTGCCGTAGGTGTTGTTAAATCCGTTATACATATCCCAGTATACAGCGTGTGTGCCGCAATAAATATAGTCATCAAGTTTGAGAAGGTGATGTCCCAAAGGCAGACCAACATTCTGAATATAGTTATATCTTGCAGTGCAGTCGATCATATTGACCCCGCCACCGTAGATCGCGCCCATGTCGTCAACAAGCTGACAAACATCGTGAATGTAGTTATATTCGAGCACGTTTCTTGTACCGTACCAATGAATACCAACATGTTCACCGTTGAATACTTCGTTGTGAGAAGCAGTATTTCCGCATCCCGTGAGAGTAAGTGCACCGGAATATCCACGGGAAAGAAGACCGAAATCATGGCAGTAGTTGTTAGTGAAAAGGTTGTTACCGTTTGTAAGTGTTGCTTCGTCGCCACCTGTCATAGTAGTACCTGTGTCACCTGTGTCGTAAATATGGCAGGAAGATACTGTGTTGTTATAGCCTTCAATATCTATAGCAGAACGAACCATTCCGCGGATAACGCAGTCATATATAGTGATATTGTCAGCCTTGGCATTGATACCGTTGCGTGCAGAGGTTTCAATGATCAGATTCTCAAGTGTTGTGTAGTCCGCATCTGTGATGTCGAATATCGCATCAACAATGGGAACTGAAAGTGTAGCTGTGTCAAAATCCTCGGTGGGATAGTAGTAAAGGATAGCGTCACGGTCGATATAGTATTCGCCGGGTGTGTCAAGTTCCTCGGGAATGTTGTACATATAGAACTCAAGTCCGGCTCTCGGTGTACCTGTTCCTGGGAACGGGCAGTAGAATTCCGGCTTATCCTCTGAAACGCCTGTAACATAGGTATTGCTGATTCTCCAAAGGAAGTCAGTATATCCGGAGATAAAAGCGCCCTCAAATGTATGCCATGATCTGATGCGTTCTATAACTTCGTCAGATACTCCGACAGTCATAACATCGATCCAGTCGCGCTCTCTGCCATCCTCATGTATGCACTCGCCGTACTGAATGATTATCTGGTCCTCACCCTCATTGGGATAGCGTGCAACAGTCTGCATTTCACCGTTCGAGAACAGACGAACTGCAACACCGTTGTAGTGTCTGCTTGCAAAATCCTGCTGAATGTCTTCCGCAGTAATACCAAGCTGCTTCAGATCATACTGAACGATGTTTGCTTTTACATCTTCAGCAAAGTACTGCACAGCATCACCTGTAGCAGAAGTGAAATCCTTTGCTGTCAGCGCAACACCGCCGATAACTGTAGCTCCGTCTTCACCGATGTAGCGGACGGGGCAAGCTTTAGTTCCTGCGTCTTCAGCTGTGAGAGTGAATGTCTCAGAGAGAACGTATTCACCTGCGGCAAGAACGATATCGATACCATTAAGAC
>JAGBGV010000151.1 GCA_017935805.1 Clostridia bacterium
AGCTGCTTGTAAAGCTGAGGGGACTGGGGAAGCGCGTAGAACTTACCGGGATGAACACGGCTGGGAACGAGATAGTCTCTTGCTCCTTCAGGTGTGGGCTTAATGAGGCAAGGTGTCTCAATATCGATAAATCCGTTGTCAGCGAAGTAGTTACGGGTGATCTTTACGATCTCGGAACGAGCAATGATGTTCTGCTGAAGGTCAGGACGGCGAAGGTCCAGATAACGGTGCTTCAGTCTCAGTTCAGGCTTAACGTCACTCTTTTCAACGATTGCAAAAGGAGGAGTCTGAGCAGAAGTGAGGATCTTGAGAGCGTCAACGTAAATCTCGATCTCACCTGTGGGGATGTTCTTGTTGATAGCCGCTTCGCCTCTTGAGCGAACAACGCCGCTTGCGGAAAGCACGAATTCAGCGCGGATGCCGAATGCCTTGTCAAAGATCTCGCGGTCTGTTGCATCGTCAAATGCGAGCTGAACGATACCTGTACGGTCGCGGAGGTCAATGAAGATAAGGCTGCCAAGGTCTCTCTGTCTCTGGCACCAGCCTGTTACGGTTACACGCTCGCCAATATTCGCGGAAGTCAGCGTACCGCAGTAATGTGTTCTTTTATCTGCTTTGGTGAATGATTCCATGTTGATATTTTATCCTTTCGGTTGTATTTATGTTAATATTTTATATTATTCCGCAAGTATTTCGTGAATATCGGTTCCGCCATAATCTGTATGACGCACAATACCACTTCCCTTCACGAATAATCTGTTTCTCTAACTTATAAGTATATCAAAAAACACTCGAATAATCAAGTGGTAAACGAGATTTTCCCGCAATATGACGCAAAAAATCCCCCTTGCCGGAGGATAAATTGCTTTATTTTACTCGCTCGCCGTCGAGAATTACCGCTACTACCTTAGTGTTGCTGACCATTGCGTCGCCGTCTGTGATTACAATATCCGCGTCCTTACCAACTTCAAGTGATCCGACACGATCAGCGATGCCGATGTGATGTGCGGGGTTGATGGTAATTGCGCGGAGGGCATCAAAGGGATCCATACCCGCGTTTACCGCAAGTCCTGCGCAAAGAGGCAGATACTCCTCGGGGATAACCGGCGCGTCGGTAATGATGCTGACGCTCAGTCCTGCTTTAGCAAGAATGCCGGGGGTGTCGAAGGTCTTATTCATAAGCTCAAGCTTGCTTGCTCCCGTAAGTGTAGGTCCAACTGCCACCGGGAAGCCTGCTCGGAGAAGCTCGTTTACAATAAGGTGTCCTTCCGTACAATGCTCAATTGTCATCTTCACGCCAAATTCCTTTGCAATACGGATAGCGGTGCAAATATCGTCCGCACGGTGAGCATGTGCCTTAAGTGGCATCTCTCCGCGGAGCACAGGTATAAGCGCCTCAAGCTTCATGTCGAATCCGGGCTTCTTGGACTTGTCATCTCCTGCCGCGTCCTTCTTCTCCATGTACTCGCGTGCCTTGAAGAGCATTTCGCGAAGCTTTGCGGCAGTAGTCATACGGGCAGAAATACCCTTGGTGTTATAGCATCTCTTGGGGTTCTCACCGAATGCACACTTCATCGCAACCGGCTCTTTCACGGTCATGTCGTCAACGCAGTTACCCTTGGTCTTAACCGCAAGGAACGTGCCACCGAGAACGTTTGCACTACCGGGGCCGGTACAAACTGTGGTAACGCCTGCTTCAAGCGCCATCTTAACACCAAGCTCGTGAGGATTGAAGCTGTCGATTCCACGAAGATGAGGAGCTACACAGTCACCCATTTCGTTATAGTCCCAGCCCACCTGACCCATACCGTAGTTGTCAAGTCCGATGTGGCAATGTGCATCGATAAATCCGGGATACACGCGAAGTCCGGCAGCATCAATAATCTCTTCTCCGGCTGCAGGGGCAATGTCTGCTGCGATAGCCGCGATCTTTCCGTTCTCAACTCTGATATCCGCGATATACGGATCTCTGTGAACTGCGTCGTATACTGTTCCGTTTTTGATAAGCATAGTATGTATCTCCTTTTTCATTATTCTACTTAATATTATACAGCGATTCCCATGATATATCAACAGAAAAACATAAAATCACCAAATAAAACGCATATTCTTTCATTATTCTTCCCATTATCCCTATTGTAATTTTTCGCCTTATGTGGTAAAATTAATAAGATAAAGATATACTTGTGAAAAACGAGGTAATAATACAATGGAATACAAAATTTCAAATAAACTTGCGGCTCTTAAGCCTTCTGCTATTCGTGAGATCTTCAAATCTCTCGCGGACCCTACAATTATCAGCTTTGCGGCAGGCAACCCTTCTCCCCTGTCCTTCCCCGCAAAAGATCTTGCCGAAATATCTGCTGATATATTCGAGAACAATGCATCCGCTGCACTTCAGTACGGCACAACCGAGGGATATACTCCTCTCCGTCAGGCGGTAGTTGCAAGAATGAAGGAAAAGTTCGGAATCGGCACGGACAATGATGAAACCATCATCACAACAGGCGGTCAGCAGGGTATCGAGCTGGCTTGCAAGGCGCTGTGCAACGAAGGCGACGCTGTTATCTGCGAGAATCCCTCATTCATCGGCGCTCTCAACGCATTCCGTTCAAACGGGGCTGCAACGATCGGTGTTCCTCTTTGCGATGACGGTATTGACGTGGCAATTCTCGAGGAAACTCTGAAGAACACACCGAACGCAAAAATACTGTATCTGATCCCCACATTCCACAATCCTGCGGGAATCACTTCTACTCTCGAAAACCGCAAGCAGGTTTATGCCCTTGCAAAAAAATACGGCGTAATTATTCTTGAAGACAACCCCTATGGCGAGCTTCGTTTTGCCGGTGAGGATGTTCCCACATACAAGTCATTTGACACAGACGGTATCGTAATTTACTGTTCTTCCTTCTCAAAGATCCTCTCCGCAGGTATGAGAATCGGCTACGTTTGCGGTCCGAAGGCAATCATCTCCAAGATGGTAGTTGCCAAGCAGGTTGAGGACGTTCATACAAACCTCTTCTTCCAGATGCTCTGCTACCGTTACATGACTGAGCGCGATCTCGACGCGCACATTGCAGGAATACGCAAGCTGTACGGCGACAAGTGCGGTCTTATGCTTGCTGAGCTTGACAAGAATATGCCCGACTGCATCAAATACACCCGTCCCGAGGGCGGTCTGTTCCTCTGGTGTACCCTTCCCAACGGAAAGAACTCCGCGGAATTCGTTAAGAAGGCACTTGAGCGCAAGGTTGCAGTTGTTCCCGGAACCGCATTTAACTGCGACACTGAAGCTCCTTCTGATTCATTCAGACTTAACTACTCCATGCCCTCTGACGAGGATATCGTAAAGGGTATCGGCATCCTTGCAGACCTGGCAAGGGAAATGTTCTGCTGAGCATCGACTGAACATTGAAAATAACCTCAAAGGAGGATAAACCATGAATATCTGGCACGACATGTCTCCGGAAAATGTTACAACAAAATCCTTTTATGCAGTAATTGAGATCACAAAAGGCAGCAAGATCAAGTATGAGCTTGACAAAAAGAGCGGACTTTTGCGACTTGACCGCATACTTTATACATCCACCCACTACCCCGCAAACTACGGTTTTATTCCGCTGACATTTGCGGACGACGATGACCCGCTTGACGTGCTTGTAATCTGTTCCGAGCAGATCGCACCCATGACCATCGTTGAATGCTACCCGATCGGCGTTATCAAAATGATGGACGGCGGTAAAATGGACGAAAAGATCATCGCAATCCCCTACACCGACCCATACTACAACGTATACAGCTCAATTTATGACCTCCCCACTCATGTTTTCGAGGAAATGCGTCACTTTTTCAAGGTGTACAAAGAGCTTGAAAACAAGAACACGGCAGTTGAAGAGCTTGGCGGCAGACGTGAGGCAGAAAGCGTTATCGAATACTGCATTAAGAACTACAAGGAAAACAAAGAACGTCTCATGGCAAAATAATATGTGAGGAGACAAATATGTTTATAGACAAGATAAAAATATACGTCAAGGCAGGCAATGGCGGTAACGGTGTTGTCTCCTTCAGACGAGAAAAATATGTAGCCAAGGGCGGTCCAGACGGAGGGGATGGCGGCAACGGCGGTAACATCGTTTTCCGCATCGACGAAGGATCCAACACCCTGCTCGCATTCCGCTACAAGCGCAAGTTCATCGCAGAAAACGGCGGTGACGGTGCAGGCGGTAAATTCCACGGAGCAAACGGCGAGGACACGATCGTTCTTGTTCCCCGCGGCACACTTATTCGCGACGTACAGTCCGGCAAGATAATCCACGATATGTCGGGGGATGAGGACTTCATTCTCTGCAAGGGCGGACGTGGCGGTTGGGGTAACAGACATTTTGCTACTCCCACACGACAGATCCCCCGTTTTGCAAAAAGCGGACTTCCCGGCGAGGAGCGCGAGGTTATTCTCGAACTGAAAATGATTGCGGACGTTGGTCTTGCGGGGCTTCCTTCCGCCGGTAAGTCTTCCCTTCTCGCGGCACTCTCATCTGCCCGTCCGAAGATAGCTGACTATCACTTCACCACCCTTGAGCCCA
>JAGBGV010000152.1 GCA_017935805.1 Clostridia bacterium
CTCTGCGAGGGTATAGGCGAAGTTCTGACTAAACTGCCACCCATGCCCGATTGTTACATTGTTGTGGCAAGAGGTGGTGATGGTGTGTCCACACCAGCCGCGTACGGACTACTTGATAAAAAATGGAACCGTGACTTCTCGTCTACAGACGGAGATTTTGATTCCATTCACTCTGCCCTACTCGCAGGTGATTTAAGAGCTTTAACTACCTCAATGTACAACATTTTTGAGGATGTTATCCTTCCCACTCACAATGTAGCGTCATCTCTTCGCGGGACAATGCTCTCAGAGGGCGCTGTAGGCGCTATGATGAGCGGTAGCGGTCCTTCGGTGTTTGGAGTATTCGGTAACCTCAATGAGGCTGTAAATGCCTCTGAGAAGGTGTCAGCCATTGCCAAGGCTTTTGTATGTATTCCCGTAAGAGAGGTCTGACATGAGTGAATATATAAAGACTATTCGAAAAAAGGTGGGGCATGATCCGGTACTACAGTGCGGTGCAAGTGTTATCCTCATAAATGAATCGGGTGAAATACTCCTTCAGCTTCGCAAGGACAACGGAAAATGGGGTTACCACGGTGGATCTGTTGAGCTGAATGAAGTGGTTGAGTGTGCCGCCGCACGTGAGCTTTTTGAGGAAACGGGACTTCGCGCCAATTCTCTTGAGCTTTTCGGAGTATTCTCGGGTGAAGACATGGCATACACTTATCCTAACGGAGACGTTGTGTCGAACGTAGATATTGTATTCATCTGCCGTGATTACAGCGGGACTCTTATACCGCAAGCCGAAGAAGTCAGCGAGCTTCGTTTCTTCCCTCTTAATGATCTTCCCGAAAATATATTTGATGCAAATATACCTGCACTGAAAAAGCTCGTAGAGACATATTCTGACAATGAATAAGCTCATATCTGTACTTAAATCTGTTTGGAACTACTTTATATACCTTCTTTATCCGCCTCACTGTCCTTCGTGTGACAAAGTTACCGGTTACCGTATCGAAGGAGAAATGTGTAGCGAGTGTCATAAAGCATTCATTGACGAATTTGTGACAGTCTGTCCGAAATGCGGACTTAAAGCTGAGCTTTGCGAGTGCAGTACCGACTCTCTTGGCGGTGATAGTGACCGTTCTCCGTACACAACCATGCATCCCATTATCTTTTCGGGGTATTACGTGGGATATAATGACGATTCAGTTGTCGGTTCTCTCGTTTTTCGCATGAAGCGAGATGAGGAATCATCTGCAAAGTATGTTTTTGCCCGTATGATCGCACAGTGTCTTTCAAGATACTGTGTGTTAAACAAAATAGACCTCACAGATTTTGTTCTTACGTACATTCCGCGAAGCAAAGATTCTATTGAGAAATATGAATTCGATCACATGAAGTACGTTTCAAAAATAGTATCAAAGATGCTCGAATGCAAGTGCGGATCCTATTTCATAAGAAAAGGCGGTACCGCTCAAAAAGAACTGAGCTACGAAGAAAGAATAAAGAATGCTCGTTTGAGCATCCATCTTAATCCCAAAAAGGTTGCGCATATACGCGGGACAAAATTTATTGTAATTGACGATATCATAACCACGGGTTCAACTATGGGTACTGCTATTAGCAAGCTTTCGTTCGCAGGCGCTGATGTTATAATTCCTGCTGCCGCAATGATATCAAAAACATTCAAAAAAGCCGACTGACACAAAATGTGAAAGTCGGCTTTCGCTTTTTGCTTTATACTTAGATCTCGGGAATCTCGATCTCGATCTCACGTCCGAGCTTTGCGGACTTGCCGATACCGTCGATGATTGCCTGGTTGTAGAGGATCTGGGAAGAAGGAATGGGAGCAGTGCCGCCGTTCTGAATTGCCTCAACGAAGGAACGAACCTTGTGGTAGAAGCAATCGCAACCGCCATGGAGAGGCAGTGTAGTTTGGGTCTGCTGTCCTGCAACGTCATGATAAAGAGTCATAGGACCGCCCACAGAGCCGTTCCAGCAGTCGGTGGAAGGAATACGGAGAGCGCCCTTCTTACCGTAGATAAGGGTGTCGCCCGAAGTGTTCATGTGCATAGCCCATGCAATACGGAAGTCGAGGATGATGCCGCCTTCGAGACGGATGAA
>JAGBGV010000153.1 GCA_017935805.1 Clostridia bacterium
CCCTTCAGAAATACCGTGGTGCGGATGCCGGGGCCGTCGTCAAGGCAATAGCGCTGAATGGATGATACTACAGCCTTAGATGTCATAGTCTGTTCTTGCTACGATGTTCTCCTGGAGATCACGTCCCAGATTTACGAAGTAGTCGCTGTATCCGCCAACGCGAACGATGAGGTTTCTGTGAGCATCGGGATTCTCCATTGCATCGAGAAGATCCTCACGGTTAAGTACGGTTACAGAGAGCTGCTGTCCCTTGTTGTCAAAGTATGCATGGTACAGAGCGATGAATCCGTCAATACCCTTCTCGGTGTTGAAGAGATTGTGATCGAAACGGATATTCAGAATGAATCCGCTGGTGGGCAGAGTGTGATCGAAACGGAGGCAGGATGCGAGAAGTGCGGTAGGACCGTTCACATCACGTCCGGGAGTTGCGCCGATGGAGTCACCGTAAAGGTACTCGTCACGCTTCTTACCGTTGGGAAGTGCACTTACTGCACGGCCGTTCTGTGCGGCACGCACGAAGGGTGAGCATCCGCCGGAGAAGAATCCGCCGCGAACGGTGGGCTTTGTCATAAGATAGCTGTTGTAGTAGTCGATGAAATCGCCTGCGATCTCGTCGACGTAGTCGATATCGTTACCGAAGTTGAGACCGGAATTCTTGAAGGTCTCGTACATCTCCTCGTAGCCCTCGAAGTCTGCCGCAAGCGCGTCACGCACCTGGGTGAGGGTGTACTTCTTCTCGTCGTATACGAACTTCTTTACGTTTGCGATGGAGTCGATGGAGTCCGGCACACCCTCTGCGAGGATCTGTCCGTGACCGTAGAGAGGACCGCCGTCCTTGTAGTCTCTACCCTTGATGAGGCATCCCTCGGTGGTGAGGGTACGGATGGGGTTAGCTGAATACTTTGCGTACTGACGCTGAGACTTGTTGGACATGAAGCATGCGGTGTCTGTGATATAAGCCACCTGAGCCTTAACAGCCTCATAGAACTTCTCAAAGGTGTCAAATTCACCGATATCACCTGTCTCACAACCTACCTTGTGGCCGCTCTTCTGATGAATGCCGTTGAAGAATGCAAGCTCAACAGCAACACCGAGGTTGACTTCACCGTCCTCAAGACCCATGTGAGACTTACCCTGGATGTCTACCTGGTTACAGCCGTTCATTACGTACAGGTGAGAGTCCGCGGGGCAGATACCCATTCTCTCAAGTGCGGGGCACATAGCCTCGTCGTTGTAAAGGGTAGGCATACCCGTACCTGCAGCCATAGCCTTCGCAGCCGCACGGAGCAACTTCTCAGGAGTATTTCTGTGGCAGCGCATGGTCAGGTTGGGAGTCTGATACTTAAACTTTGCACAGACATCAAGGATCTCGTAAGAGAGATCGTTCGTCTTGTCGTTCCAGTTCTCGTCGGAACCGGAGATACAGAGGTTCCAGGATCTGGTGTTGTGGAAGAACTCCCACATATCCTCAAGCATCTCACGTGCCTCTGCGTAGTCTGTTCTGTTCCAGAACTCCTCCATGTACCAGTCAAAGTGACCGGGGGAGTCGATGGTGTCGAGAGTGTAGATCATTACGTATACGCAGCACGCATCCATAAAGTCAACAGCGGGAGCCTTGGGGCAACGGCTGAATACCTTTACAAGACGCTGGAGCTTCTTCTTCTGCTTGTCGGTCTCAGCCTTTGCAAGCTTCTCCACAGCCAGATCGTGAATACGTCCACCGATAATGTCAACTGCATCGAGCAGAAGGAGCATTCCGTCATAGAAATCGGGAATGTCGGTGTTTATCGCCTTGTAGTAGTTGACCTTCTCACGAAGTCCGTCAGTACCGTATCTTGCAAAGTCGATAAGGTCGGGCACGGAGTGACCACCCCATGTACCACCCCAGCCTGAGGAGGAATTAATGGTGTTGCTCTCTCTCTCGGTAAAGTTGCCCCAGATATAGGCACCTACGTCGACCTTCTTCATATTGTCAATGATGTACTGATAGTCATCGGCAAGCTCGGGGTTCTCGTTCTTCTTTGCCTCAAGCCAGCCGGTGTTGGGAGACTGACCTCCGTAAGGAGTTGTGCCCACTGCCATATTGCCAAGCTGAGCCCAGGGCAGACCCGTGTTCTCATCGGCATTGACCTCGATCCACTTAGCGGCCTCGATATATCCGTAACCGGTACGGACAAATTTGCTCTCGGAATCGCAACCGAGATAGCCTCTCGCAAAAGGCTCATCTGTGATCTTAAATTTGTACATAATAATACACCTCCGTGTATATAGATTCAAAGTCACAGGTGTACACCTACACCTATACATTATAATTGTATCATTAAGTGCCGCAGAAAATCAAGTGGTTTGGTAAATTTTTTCTTACAAACGCATGATTTAAGTTTACTGTGTGTGGGCAAAGCTTATCCCCTGCCCGAAGGCAGGGGATGTGGGACTATTATTTATCAAGACCATGCAATTTTATATAGTAGTCAGGATCCTTATCTTTTGAAATACGTCTATCATTAATAAAAGAAGTTATCGCTTTTTCATTTGGAGTTAGAAAAATCTGTATACTTTCATCGGTTTCAGCATCATAAAAACTGATCACACCTTTGAGTACATACACGCAATCTGCAATCTTATCGAAACTCGGTGTTCCGTTTTCAAGCGTTTTCTCAAACGCTTCTTTTGCGTTTTTATATCCCTTTTCTTCGAGGTTCAGAAAATAATAATCCGGATATGGGAAATTACTGTTTTCAACAATATACACATTGTTCTCCGGCAGATAGCGGGAAAGCATAGTTATAAATATGTATTGCATTTCAGCCAAGGATTTCTCAAAATCCATGATCTGCTGATCCTTGATATCAAGTTTGTCTGCTTTCTCAACGGTTAATTCCGGTATATCTATCGGTTTGTATGTTGTATACTCATCCACGATCACGGTATCATATTTTGAATATACCTCTCTTGCGAGAATCATCAATTCTTCAACTTCCTCAATGGTAACATTAGTTGAAATTCTCTTTTTAGTAAAGTCGGTGGAAATATTATAAACTCCGGTGTTTTTTTCATCAAGCGGAGCTTCGGTTTCAACATTACTTTGTTTTGAGGGATTTGGCATTCTATCGGATGCTCCGGTAATTTTATTTGCACAGGACACAAGAAGCATTGAAATCACCAGAGACAAACATATAATACTTAAACGCAGTTTTTTCATGATATTTCCTCCTTAAATAATTAAAAACGTTATGTGATGTTAATAACATAATACCTATCGGCTTCGTATACGGTTTGATTTGTTGAATAAATCTTTAAACAATATCGTCGCCCGGCAGTCAAGTGAACAGAAAAACTAATTTGACCGGAATTCAGCGTTTGATATATGGCTGTAAAATTCGGCAGAGAATTCTGCGAAACATTTGTAACATCTGCATAGCACATATTCATCCTATACACTGTACTTGTATATAATCTAACAATATAATCTCTCGTTTCAGCAACATCGAAGATAAAATAATCTACATCATACATGTGATTTATATATCCCGTTCTTGATAATTCGCGTATAGGTTCCGACGATATCAACTCACCTCCGGCACACTCAAATTTATTAGGAGAACTACCATTCCCCTCATATTGTCTTACAGGTGTTTGGTATGTTTCGGGGAAATTATAAATATCACAATAATGGCTCATATCGGTTGTTCCATGACTATCAACATAAAAAAATATTGCTGTGCTTCCGTAATCATATGGTTGGGTATGGCACCTCATATGTTGAGAAATATTATTATTATTTAATATAACCGATGTATGTCTTGCACATGTGTTTTGCGCAGGAGATTCACCCATTTTATGAGACCAAGTATTATCGTTTCCTTGTATGAGAAAATGATAATCATTCAAGGAAGCGCTTTTTCCCACTACTACTATAAGTCGTTTGCCTGGGTTTTCAGAAGCTAACGGCGGTACGTATGTAGTATTTGAACATGCACATAAAGAGGTAGCGGTATAACCTAATTCTTCACAGTCTTGAGTAACTTTGCTGAATACGGATAACGCTGAGTTATTATAATTAAAAAACAAATCATCATAAGTAACACCGGATGAACTCCTATTCGCAAATTCCCCAGGCAACTGTCCATAAGCATCAAAAGTATCCAAAAAGCACCATTATAGTGCAATCGAATAGCATCTCCATAACAGTTTGCACGTTTTTGCAATTCATCATCATCTTCAGTATTAATATATCGCCAATAATCTGATGTTTCCGTATACGTCGGTCTGAGATCCGTATAATCTACCGCACTCGTCAGTACCGACGTTGCAGAGATCAAAACAGACAGTATCACTGCAAAACACAGTATTTTTTTCATTTTATTTC
>JAGBGV010000154.1 GCA_017935805.1 Clostridia bacterium
AGGATCTGGCGGTATGCACTCTCGAAATGCTCACTTGTATACCTGTTGAGGGTGTCCTCTCTGCAGGCGGTGTTGTTAATACCAATGAGGATCGAAACCACATCAGGCTGTAAATCTATGCAGTCCTCCTGCATTCTTTCAGCAAGCATAATGATCTTGTCGCCGTTTATGCCGCGATTGATAAATTCAAAATCTGTAATCGGGTGACGGCTTCTGATTATCTGTGAGGCATAGAGGGCGTAACCGTTGCCCATTCCGTTTTCATCGATACGGCGGCCTGCGTCAGTAATGCTGTCTCCAATAAATAATACTCTCATATTACTCCTCCAAAGTTAGCAGTAGCCTTATTTGCGTATAAGGGGAAGGATCTTGTCAAACGCATCTGCATAGAAGTCACCGATCAGTCTCGCGCCGGCTTCCGTGGGGTGAACACCGTCAGCAGCCCAAAGAGTAGGTTCAACACCAACATAATGAGCGGCAAGAAGTCCGTCGGTGGGAATAAATGCATCTGCAAATTCCCGTGCAAGCTTTCTTGTGATCTGAATTTTCGGATCAAGGTCAATGCGGAAGAACTCCTTATCCTCAACAGGAATCAAAAACTGCTCGAGGATGATGATCTTTGCGTTTGTCTTTTCTTTGATATCAGTGAGCAGACCGCGATAGGTTGCCTCGAATTCTTCGTTGGGAATCCAATTGCGGTTTTCGGCGTGATGCCATGTGTCATTTACACCGATGAGAATTGAAACAACATCCGGCTGAAGGTCAATGCAGTCCTGTTGCCATCTTGCGGCAAGATCGCTTACCTTGTGACCGCTTATACCGCGGTTAATAAACTCAAACTCTATCTCAGGATGTCTGTTCTTGATAAGCTCGGAGGCATATAAAGGGTAGCCCCATCCCATACCTTTTTCATCTTCAAATCTGCCTGCATCTGTTATGCTGTCGCCTTGGAATAATATTCTCATATCTAGTCTCCTTTATGAGTGTAAAATTATTTGTCTATTGTGTCAGTAAGATATTCGCTCTCACTTTGCTGTCCTTTGAATCCGCTTTGACGCAGTACCTCATATACTCCAACAGCTACGGCGTTAGAGAGATTAAGACTGCGGAGAGATTCTCTCATAGGCAGTCTCACACAGCGGTCAAGATTGGCTGAAAGAAAATACTCAGGCAGACCTTTTGTTTCCTTGCCGAAAAAGATAAATACAGGAGTATTATACTCAACATCCGTGTAGCAGTGTGGCGCTTTTGTTGTAAAGCAGAAGAAATTGCAATCCGGATTTTTTGTAAAAAAGTCGTTAAGGCTTTCGTAATATGTAATGTCAAGCTGATGCCAGTAGTCAAGACCTGCGCGCTTCAGCTTTTTGTCGTCAATAGCGAATCCCATCGGCTTGATTATGTGAAGAGCAGCCCCGGTTGCCGCGCATGTTCTGGCGATGTTGCCTGTATTCTGCGGTATTTCCGGCTCGTGTAGTACGATGTTTATGTCTTTCATAGGTTTACCTTTCAGAGTTATACGACAATTATATAATAATTAGCTTGATTTTTCAATAATACTTCAAAATTATCATTGAAATTTACTGTATTTTTCAATAAATTTACATTTTAGACTACATTCGGGTAAGTAAATAGGTTATAATGTTATTTGGTATAATTTGACCTTAGCAAATATTTAACGGAGGTTGGACGGGGAGCCCGTTCACTTATAAATGAGTTTAGTTACATCAATTTTCGGAACCTACAGCGACAGACAGATCAAAAAGATCATGCCGACAGTTAAGCGTGTTAACGCTCTCGCTCAAAAATACAAGGAAATGTCTGACGCAGAGATGCGCTCACAGACTGATATATTCAAGCAGCGCCTTGCAAATGGCGAAACACTTGACGATATTCTTCCCGAGGCTTTTGCGTGTGTTCGTGAGGCAGGTGACAGAATACTTGGCAAGCGTCCCTTTGACGTGCAGATAATGGGCGGTATTCTGCTTCATCAGGGAAGAATAACTGAAATGAAAACCGGTGAAGGTAAGACGATCGTTGCTACACTTCCGTCCTATCTTAACGCACTTGAGGGTAAGGGTGTTCACGTTGTTACGGTAAACGATTATCTTGCTCGACTCGGCTGCGAAGAAATGGGAAGAATTCATGAGTACCTCGGACTTACTACAGGTCTCATCGTTCACGGACAGACTCGCGCAGAAAAGCAGAAGGCTTACAACTGCGATATCACATACGGAACAAACAA
>JAGBGV010000155.1 GCA_017935805.1 Clostridia bacterium
ATTGCGGTGGCAATACCTGTTACAAGATTGGTAGCACCGGGACCGGATGTTGCTATAACCACGCCGACCTTGCCGGTCACTCTTGAATAACCGTCTGCGGCATGGGAGGCTCCCTGTTCATGAGCGGTAAGCACATGATTGATACGATCGCTTGCCTTATAAAGCTCATCATATATATTCAGTACCTGACCTCCGGGGTATCCGAAAACATCGGTAACGCCCTGCTCGATCAGTGTTTCAATGACGATTCTGGAACCTGTCATCATTGTTCCGCCATTCATATTCGCACTACACCTCCTGCCGAATAAGATATAACAAAGACTCTTCAGCCTTTCCGCTATCTAAAGTAACAACGTTAAAGAGGCGAAAGAGTCGGGATTACGTGATTCTAATGTGATTTTGCGGATGATTTTCTACTTTTATCGCGATTATTTACAATAGAAACATTATATCATCCGACGTTATTCTTGTCAAGGTGTTTTTGTGTTTTTATACATTATTATGTAGCGTTTTCGCTGTTTTGATGAATATATACACCGGCACGACACAGTTTTTGTAAATAAAATCCCAATGTGCGGATGAATGAGCTCATTGACATTGATTTACCGATGTGATATAATCCAATTATAGGATATTTTTGCTTACGATTTACCGCCTCAGGAGGACAAAAATGATAATTCGCGAAAAAATGCGCGGGGTACATCCTCGTCTTGAATACACAAAAGAACAAATTGCCGAACTCAAAGAAAAGATCGCTATGTCTGCTGAGCTTCAGGCAGAGTTTGAGGAGATGAAGAAGAACGGCGACCGAATGATGGAAGAGGAGCTGATGGTCTATGACCCGAACATGAATATGGCGGCAGCCTGCGGTCAGTTCGGTAATATGACAGGTACGTTTACCTCTCTGTATCTTCTCGGCGAGACAAAGTATATCGCAAAAATGAAGGAAGCGGCACTCAATATAGCAAGCTACAAAATGTGGTGCAACAGGGGGCTTCTTGACAAACGCTTCCCTTGGCATTCCGAGCATAACACTACAATGCTCCTTCACTCCATGGCAGTTGTTTACGACACCATGTACGATACCTTTACTGAGGAAGAGCGCAAGGTGCTTCGTGACGCAATAATGGAAAAGGGCATCATGCCCCTGTTCAATGACTGGATGAATCCGGGTACACGAATCCACGCTCTTGACTCTATGGGTCACAACTGGTGGGCGGTGTGTATCGGCAATCCTCTGCTTGCGCTTTGTGCTGTTTACGACGAGATTCCTGACTCTATTCCCATGCTTGAGAATGCGGTGAAGTCTCTCAGAGCTTTCTGCGAATATAACGGGGAATCTCTCCTTGCCAAGCCTGCCAACTTTGACGAAAACGGAATGTTTTACGAGGGCGCACTTTACTTCAATTACGGTATCGGCGAGATGTGCCACTGCCTCCATGCATACAAGAATTGCTTTGAGGATGACGGAGACAGCGACATTCCCGTGCTGAAGAAAGCTCCGAATGCGTTCCTTTCTCTTGCATACCCTATCTCCGGCAGTGATCTTAAATATCTGTTTGCCGACTTTGGTGACAGCAACCCCTGGATCGGCGGACACTCCCCAATGGTAAAATGCATGCTCATAATGGGACTTGAGGATGAAAATCTGAAGAGATTCTTCAACCGTGCATACGGTAAGCCTTCCATGTGGGATATGCTTCGCCCCGATCTGTACGAATGTGACGGCAAACGCCCGACTCTCCCAAAGTCAATGGTATCGGAGGACGGCGGCATTTGTACGATCCGCACATCTGACGAGGATGACGCTACTATGCTTGCAGTCCGTTGCGGTCACTCATGGAACCACGCTCACGCTGATGCAGGTTCATTCCTGCTCTTCCACGGCGGTGACGAGATATTCTGCGATTCCGGCTCATGTGCATACGGAAACCGAAACTACGGCAATTACTATACGCAGTCGAAGGCACACAGCGTAATGCTCATAAACGGCGAGGGTATGCCCGGTTGGAATGTTTCCCGCGGAAGCCGTCTGCCAGGTCACATTGAACAGTTTGCCGAGGACGGCAAGCTTTGCTGCTTCATTGCGGATGCCACAGGTCCTTACTCCAATCAGTGCTACCGCAATCAGCGCACATTCCTCCGACTGGATGACGAGCTTTATGTTATTATTGACGACGTGACCTGCTACAACGAGTCCGAATACTCATTCTTGCTTCACTACAAAGCAGATATGACCGAGGACGGCGACACAATGATCTTTAAGACCGAGCGTAACCGCGCTGTTGTAAAGACTACCGTTGACCGCGGATTTACACGGCAAACGGAAGAATTTGACGGACACAAGTGGGTGTCTCTCAACGTGAACGGCAAGGACAGACGCTGTGCAATGATGAATGCGATCGTTCTCGGCGAGGAAGACGCAGAGATCACTCCCATCGAGGGAATGCGCTGGTACGGCTTTGAGATCAAGTTCAAGGGTAACAAGTACCGCGTGTACTACAACCACGAAGCGGACGGACAGAGAGTTCATGACAACAGTCTCAATATGCTCGACAGTTGGATGACAGATGCGTACATCCTCTGCGACATGAATGACGGAGAAAAAGTTATCATGATGCTCGGCAGTATTCTCCGCAAGGACGGCGAAAACCGCTTTGATGAGTGGAAAAAGCAGACAAAGATTCTGTAAAGCACGATAATAAGAAAAGCGATCTATCAAAAACGGTAGATCGCTTGTTTTTTTATTTTGCCATTTCGGCTTTCTTGCGTTCAACCTCGTTAGCAAGGTGGCGGACTATCGTCATACAGACATCCTCCATCTTTTCCCGAAGAGCGGGGGTAAGGTATTTGCTGCGATACGGTCCCGATTCAAGTGAAATCGAGCCCTCGTAGCAGATCTGTGCAAGGGCGTCGGTGAAGTTGTCCCAGTTGATACAGCCGTAGTAGGGAAGATTGTGCTGGTCAATGCTTCCGTCATTGTCATGAGTGTGCAGGCAACGGAGATACTTGCCGCAGTCCCGTACAGCCTCTCCGATATCAACTCCGTTGATTGCCGCGTGACCTGTGTCAAGGCAGATTCCGAGGTAAGGGGAGTCTATCTCTTTTACAGCTTCTGCCAAAGCCTTGGGGTAGAAGATATCGCTGTTTGTGCCCGGAAGATTTTCAAGACACAGGCAAATGTCGTATTTTTCACACTCGGGTAAGAGGTCACGGGCACACTTGATAGTGCGTTCTCTCGTTTCTTCCCCGTTAAAGAATGTGCGCTCAAACCAAAATCCGCTTTCGCACAGAGGATGGAGAACATAATTCTTCGCTCCCATAAGATGTGCCCCGTATAGTCCGAGCTTCAGTATTTCAAGAATTCCTGCATATGTTTCTTCCCAGGTTTCCTTTTCGTACCAAACGCCGTAGGATGCGTGTACCTGAAAAACCTCGATGCCGTATTTTTCGGATGCTTCACGAATTGGCTTGCAGTGCTCCTCCATTGCTTCGCGGCTTGCGTAATAAGGGCGTTCAGTCTCGCAAAGACTCTCGTCAGTTGTATCAAAGCCGAGCTTTTTCAAAAATGCGTACTGAGCGTCAACGTCTCCCATGTGGCGACCTACTCCACGTCCGATTCCTATTCTCATATGTATTTCTCCTGACAGTAATTATATTTCATTTATTTCAGCTGGGCACGCTTTTTTTCTACTTCCTCTGCCAGATACTCTGCGGTCTTGGCGGAATATTCCTCAAGTGCTATCCTGAACTGGTCCGGCATATCGCAGCCGCGGTTTATTTCCGATTCCAGATTCATCGTGCCACAGTATCCTATTTCCGCAAGGGCATCGGTGAAGTGCGCCCAGTCTATTACTCCCATGAAAGCCGGGAGGTGCAGATCCGAATATCCGTTTGTGTCATGAACGTGCAGACAGTAGAGCTTATTGCCGCACTGACGGACGATCTCGCCCATGTCAACTCGGGAAACAGATGCGTGCCCTGTATCAAGGCATATACCGGCGTATGGTGAGTCCACTGCATTTATTACCTCGAGCACCCTCGGGATCTGATAATCACAGAGATTTTCAAGGCAGATGTTGATACCGTATTTTTTCGCTGTGGGGATAAGCCGCTTCATTACCTCTGTTGTATAGCTTGTCTTTTCGTCCACGTCAAGATCGTATCCGTTGTTCCAGAATCCTATTCGGTGGATGGGATGAATAACGTAATTCTTCGCTCCGAGAATGGACGAGCCGAGCAGCCCCATTTCCATTATCCGAACGATATCGTTTATGTTGTCCTCGCGGTTGCCTTTGTCATACCATACACCGTAGGAGGCATGTATCTGAAACACCTCTATACCGTGACGGTCAGCGGCGGCGCGAACACTCTTACAATGCTCTTCCATGGCTTCATAGCTTCTGTAATACGGGCGCTCGGTTTCCTCAAGAGATTCGTCAACTGCGGTGTAGCCAAGCTCTCTCATTCTTGCAAATCTTTCGTCATGTGAGCTCGTATAAGGAAAGCTGAGTCCTGCTATTGATGTCTTCATATGTGTGATCCTTTCCGGTTAGATTCAAACAGCCTCAAATGTTCCCGCCAGTACTATCAGGATAAGCATTGCTGCGAACATCACAAGGGGAACAAATTGTATGCAAAAGCTGAAAATGCTCAGCCCTTTTTTTCTCGCAATAAAGGATGTTAGTATGCCGGCTATAGAAATTAGGGGAATAGATATACCAATGAATATCGCAGAAATAATCAATACCTCTACGGCCTGGGAGACATGATCGATACCATCACTAAAGAAAACAGAAAACACTCCGATATATGACATTGGAACATATAAGAAGGTCAGGACGATGTTGGTAATTGCTCCGGCTTTGTCGAGTCTATTATGTGTTCGAACGTTTTTCAAAGAAAAAAGCATGGGGATCAAAATAGCCAAAAAGATTACTGTAACGATTACGATCGGATTAAACAAAAATTCCACTTTTACCTCCTGTGATTATGATACGAAGTGTCGAATTACCAATTAACCTGCCAGCGGTCGCGGTATTCCGTTTTCTGCTCGGGCATCATGTGTGCGGGAACGTATTTTGAGGTTTTCTTGCGCTCCTCAAGCAGTCTGTCATATTCGTCTGTGTCAAAGGGGAGATCAATGGGGATGCTGCCCTTCCACTGAGACAGATACGCCGCGTTCTGGATGGTCAGCGCGTTTATGCCCTCATATCCCGGAGCAACGAGTGGGGTATCAAAACGAATTGCATCGGCAAAGTTCTGAAGCACCATGCGATGCTGATTCTTCGCCGGCTCGTCGGGAATCTCTATGTATTCGTGCTCCACATATCCCTCGGATGTGGTGGCGGTTTTGATGATGTCACGGTCATCCGCTTTCAGCTTCCACCATTTGAGCACACCCCCCTCAAGCACCAGCTTGCCGAGACTGCCTGTGATCTCAAGTCGGTTTGTGCCGGGGAACTCACCTGTTGTGGTGATGAACACGCCCTCCGCGCCGTTTTTGAATCGAACATGGAGCGTGGCATTGTCCTCAACCTCGATATCGTGATATTTGGCGATGTCGCAGAATCCCGTAACCTGAACCGGCATACCGCAGATCCACTGCCACATATCAAACTGATGGGGAGCCTGATTTACAAGCACACCGCCGCCCTC
>JAGBGV010000156.1 GCA_017935805.1 Clostridia bacterium
ATACATAAGATAATCGAAATACTGAAAGAAATATATCCCGAGGCGATCTGCTCACTTGAGTACGGCGGGGATCCGTGGAAGCTGCTTATCGCGGCACGGCTGTCTGCACAGTGCACCGATGAGCGGGTGAATATCGTCTGCGGACCGCTGTTCAGGCGTTTTCCCGATGTTTATTCAATGGCAGCAGCAGAGCAGACCGAGGTTGAATAGCTGATCCGATCCTGCGGACTGTACCGCACAAAGGCGCAAAGCTGCATTGAAATGTCGCGGCAGATAATTGAGAACTTCGACGGCAGGGTGCCTGACACAATGGACTCTCTGCTCTCCCTCTCCGGTGTGGGCAGAAAGATCGCTAATCTGATCCTCGGCGACATTTTCGGCAAGCCGGGCATCGTGGCGGATACCCACTGCATCAGAATAAACGGCAGGCTGGGGTTCTATGACGAGAGCCTCAAGGACCCCGCAAAGACTGAACGAATTCTCTCAGGCATCGTTCCCCCCGAGGAACAGTCGGATTACTGTCACAGAATGGTGCTTTTCGGCCGAGAATACTGCATGGCGAGAGGTCCGAGATGCGACGAATGCCCCCTGGCGCATGAATGCGAAAAAGTTATATACTATAAGTTATAAGTTGCCCCCAACCCATAACTCATAACTCATAACCCATAACTCACCCCTTGGAGTCCATATGCCGAACTTCACTCTTCCCATTCCCGCGCCGGTGGCGTTTGTTTTGCACCGACTTGAGGACGCAGGCTACCATGCATATTGCGTTGGCGGATGCGTGCGGGATTCAATAATGGGACAAATTCCAAAAGATTACGATATAACGACCTCTGCAAAACCCGAGGAAATGCAGGCGGTCTTTTCCGATTGCCGTGTGGTTGAAACAGGACTGAAGCACGGCACCCTCACCGTTGTCAAGGACGGTATGAATATTGAAGTCACCACCTACCGTATCGACGGCACATACGACGACGGACGGCATCCCGACTCGGTCACCTTTACGGACAAGCTCTCCGACGACCTTTGCCGACGGGATTTCACCATTAACGCAATGGCTTACTCCCCCCATCGCGGACTTGTTGACCTGTACGGCGGATGCGAGGATATAGAAAAGCGCACCGTGAGATGCGTTGGTCGGGCAAACGAGCGTTTCTCCGAGGACGGACTGCGGATACTTCGCGCACTTCGGTTTTCGTCTGTGCTGGAGTTCACCCCGGACGAGGAATGTGCCCGGGCAGTGCACGAGCTGAAGCATCTGCTTTGCAAGATATCCCGTGAGCGCATCTACGTTGAGCTGACAAAGCTGATAGGCGGTGGCGGTGCGTCACGAATACTCTCACTCTATCCCGATGTGGTAGCCTATTCCCTTGGTATTCCGGACAGCGCAATTATCCGCGGCAGCGAGATCATTTCCGCCGACGAAGCCCTTTACGGCAACCCTGTGGCTGAAATGAGGTACGCCGCGCTGCTTTCCGAGCTTGATGTGACGGCGGCAGAATCGGTTTTCGCCTCTCTCAAGCCCTCCCGTGAGGAAGCGCGAGCAGTCGGACGTTATCTGAAATACCGCGGCACGAGAGATTTCAGCGAATACGCTGTGCTCAAAATGATGGGCAAGACCACGGACTCTTTCCCCGCGTCTCTTGCAAGATACGAGCACATTTGCGGCAGGCTCACTAAAGAATCCGCTGATGCGACGGCGTCCTTGTGTGACCGAATCATATGCGAGAACAAGCCCCGTCGGGTTTCCGATCTCAAAATAAACGGCGAGGATCTTATGAAAATTGGTCTCACCGGACGAGCAATCGGTCAAGCTTTGGACAGACTGCTCGAGGCTGTGATTAATGGAGATGTAGCGAACGAAAAGGAAATGCTGGTTCGCTACGCGACTGAGTTATAAGTTATGGGTTATGGGTGAGGAGATATGGGAAGGCTTTTCTGTCATTCTAAGCGGAGTACGCAGTACGAAGTCGAAGAATCTAATGGAGATCCTTCGGCAGGCTCAGGATGACAAAAAACGACCGCTCGTGCAAGATGGGTTTCTTCATTTGTGCAAACTTTGGTCTCCTCATCCGTCAGACTTCGTCTGCCACCTTCTCCACAGGAGAAGGCTTGGAAAACCATCATTTCATCCGCTGACGCAAAGATTCCCGCTAATCCGTAGGGGCGACGTTTCGTCGTCCGTCCAAACAAGATGAGACTCCCTCACAGGATGACAGTCAAACACCAAACCCTGTCATTCTGAGCGGAGTACGCAGTACGAAGTCGAAGAATCTAAAGAAGATCCTTCGGCAGGCTCAGGATGACAAAGCAAGGTTAATATTTTACACAACCCCCCCATTTTTGATAGATATTTCCCTCGTTTTTACCAATAATTCTTTTATCCCTCGGAGTACATATGCCAAAGAAACAAAATCTTTCAACTCCATGCGAGACCTGCGCGTACTACGATGTCATTTACGACGACGGTACCATGGGCTGCACCGTTGACATCGACGAGGACGACTGCTACCTCGAAAAGGAAGGCAGCCGCCGCGGATGTCCGTTTTACAAATTCTACGACGAATACAAAACCGTACAAAAACAAAACTGATCGGAGATAATTAAAATGAATCCAATCTTAACCGCGACCCCCAAGCTTGGCAGCAGACGTGTTGTACATATCCTCAACCCTGCATCCGGAAAGCCCGGATACTTCGATGCCGCACGCCGTGCCGTTGAGAAAGAGGGAGGAGAGATGCAGATCAGCCAACACTGCGGCGGAATTACCGACATGGTTCGCGATCTGTTCCGCGACGATCCATTTGCCCATGCTGTGATCTACGGCGGTGACGGCTCCGTGAACGAGGCTGTCAACGGTATCATGCAGTCAGGTGCTGCGGACACGGCTTCCTTCTCCATTTACCCCATTGGAAGCGGCAACGATTTCTCCGCTTATGTAAATGACTCGGGGGATTTGCCAAAAACCGATCTGACCCGCATGGATCTGATCAAGACCACCTGCGACGGCGTGGTACGCTACTGTGCCAATCTGGCGAACGTAGGCTTTGACTGCGACGTTGTCTGGGAAACATACACTCTGAAGAAAAATCCTCTGTTCCGAGGAAAAATGTCATACATAGCAGGGGTGGTAAAGGTTCTTGCAGTTAAAAAGACCATCAACGCAAAGATCACCCTTGAGGGTTGCGTTGACCTTGCCACAGGTGAGGCGAAAGATGATTTCTCCGTAGAGAAGCGGGTACTCCTTTCCGCCTGCGCCAACTCCAAGTTCTACGGCGGCGGATTCAAGGCGGCTCCTCTCGCGTCTATCAGCGACGGTCTCATGGATGTGCTGGTGGTAAACGACGTTACAAGACTTCAGTTTATCTCAGTTGTGGGCAACTATCGCAAGGGGGACTTCATTGACGAGCAGGGCAAGCTTGGCAAGAAATTCGAAAAGATTCTCTCCTACCACCGCTGCCGCAAGATGACACTCACCGGTGTTGACCGTTTCTGCCTTGACGGTGAGATCTTCGACACGGGCAAGGACAAAACAGTTGAGCTTGAGATCGTACCCAGCGCTGTCTGGTACGCGGCGATATAAGAATTATGAGTTATGGGTTATGATTGACTTCGTCAAGTTATGAGTTCACTTCGTGAAGTGATATATTTACTAACGCAAATGTTATGGTATAATAACTAAAGTATGTATCAAAAAAACGGGAGTGAGTTGTCACCCCCGTTCTGATATCACTTATCTTCTTCTCTTCGGTACTACCGCGACGACCACCGCGATAAGACCGATCGCAAGCAGGATCGCGATGACGATGCCGCCCCAATTTGTGCGGTTGTTTGTGTCTCCGTCTCCTGCGTCATCTTCCAGACTGTCAGTCGTGCCGGTCTGATTCCCGGGAATACTGTTCTCAGGATCAACCGTGTCGCCCGCATCTCCCATTTCCCCTGACGCAAAGCCGTCGCGGGATGAGTCGCCGACACCGCCCGATCCTCCGATCATGCCGCCCATTGAACCGTCAACAGCTCCGCCTGTTGTACCGCCTGTCATTCCTCCCGCCGTTCCGCCTGCCATACCGCCGGGTGTTCCGCCGGGTGTTCCGGCTGTGGCAAACGCGCTGACAGCAAGGGTGACGATCACTGCTGCTAAAAGTAACGCATAGATCTTCTTTTTCATAAATAATTCTCCTTTTATGCCAAACTGATTTGTTGCACAGGAGTATTTTTTACCGATCAGCGAAAAATATTCACTTCCACGGGTATTTTTCGAAAATAACTGAAATATTGGAATACGATAATGGAAACAAAACGATTTACAAAAAATGACGACAGCTTCATTTGCGCCGCTTGCGGAAACGAAGTGCCACCACTTGGATATACCTCACGCAATCACTGTCCGAAGTGCCTCTCCTCCCTTCATCTCGACATCAATCCCGGCGACCGTGCGGCAGGATGCGAGGGAATAATGGACCCGATCTCCGCAGAGCCTGACCCGAAGAAGGGTTTTATCATCATCCACAAGTGCAGAAAATGCGGCGCGATCCGCAGAAACAAGGCTGCACGGGATGACGATATGGACAAAATAATTGAGCTGACCGCAAGGCACTGATGCGGGTAAGGTGTTTCACCTCACCGTCAAAGCTAACCGTTGCTTCGAACAAACTCAAACTGCACTTCATGTCTTTATAAGCCTTCTCTTGTGGAGAAGGGGGACCGCTTGCGGTGGATGAGGAGACCAAAGTTTGCACATTATTCACATCTATTTACTCTTCAACCCATCTTGCACGAGCGGACGACGAAACGTCGCCCCTACGGGTTGGTCAATCACCCATAACCCATAACTCATAACCCATAACTCAAAAAGGACCCCGAAGGGTCCATTTTTTATTTCTTTCCTTCCAGCTTTGCCTGGGCTCTCGGGGGAATGGGTTTTTCCTTGATCTCGCCTGCGCGGGAGAGTGCGATGCGGGTGAGGGTCGGTCCCACAAGCTCATACACGAGAACTGCAAACAGGGATACGTTGCGGATGATGACTCCAATCTCTCCAAGCTCCATTGCAGTCATTGACATACCAAGGGCAACGCCTGCCTGGGGGAGAAGTGTGATTCCGAGATATTTCTGAATCTGGGGCTGACATTTTGTCATTTTCGCAGACATGGTCGCGCCGCCGATCTTACCCAGCGAACGGGCAATTATGTAAACGATACCGATGAGGATAACTACCCAGTCGCCGAACACGGAGAACTCAAGCTCCGAGCCGCTGAGCACGAAGAACAGTACCATAACGGGCGCAGTCCAACGGTCAACTCTTTCCATCAGCTCTTCCGAGAAGTCGCACATATTGCAGAAAACTGTGCCGAGCATCATGCATACGAGAAGTGAGGAGAATTCAATAGTTACAGGACCTGCGTGGATGTCTATCATTGAAAGCGCAACTGCAACGAAAACGAATGCAACGGAAATGGTAAGTCTCTTACTGCGGGAGTGGAAGAATTCCTCAAGAAGATGGAACAGCACGCCGAGGATCGCACCAAGCAGCAGTGATACCACTACCTCAATTATCGGGTTAACAAGAACGGAAATAAGGTCAACATGACCGTGCTCAAGCGCCTTTGCGACACCGAAGGATACAGCGAACACTATAAGTCCCACCACGTCGTCAAGGGCAACAACAGGAAGCAGCAGTTTTGTCAGCGGACCTTCCGCCTTGTACTGCTTTACGACCATAAGCGTAGCCGCAGGCGCTGTTGCTGTAGCGATTGCACCGAGAGTAATGGCGCAGGATATGGGAAGCTGCTTCGGGAAAGCAAAATGCAAGCCGATGAGGGCAGCGTCAACGCAGAGAGTTGCCACAACTGCCTGGAAAACTGCGATAACGGTCGCCTGCTTACCGATCTTCTTCAGCTCTTCAACTCTGAATTCGTTACCCATTGAGAATGCAATGAATCCAAGGGCAACCTCTGAGATGATCTTGAACTGTTCAACATTATCGTGGTCAACAAAGCCAAGGCCTTGTACCCCGAACTGACCGAGGCAGTACGGTCCTATAAGGATACCTGCTACCAGATACGCGGTAACTGCAGGAAGATTCCACAGCTTTGTGAGTCGTGACATGATAAGCCCCGCAAACATCGCAATGTACAGGGCGAGAAGGGTTTCCATAAATAATCCTCCGTAATATATGCACTATTTTTTGAAAAATTATATTCACACAAGTCAATATTATACTCTACCTTTGGTAATATTTCAAGGGGATAAGTTGAAAATATTACACAAGATAATCGCAGGTTATTTGGTTGTTTTGACGGAGAAAGAAGAGGATTCACTTCGTGAAAGTTATATTTGCCTGACGGCAAGTTATGAGTTATGATTGCCTTCGGCAAGTTATGAGTTCACTTCGTGAACGTTTTGGAAACTTTTTTTCGTCATGAATGACTCAAAAAGTAGATTTTATTAAATTGGTGTGAGTGTGTTAAAGTTAAAGCAGCACGGGAAACAAAAGGGGTTTCCAAAGGGGAAAACAGCGCAGTGTGAAGATTGACGAGTCAATCGAACACAAGCTCTTGTCCCCTTTTGGTGGCTGGTGATCCCTAAGAGGCGTAGCTATTGACGCCTCTTAGGTGCCCCACGCACAGTGGCAAAATTAGATAAACAGGCAAGTATAGTTGAAGATAAAAGAGGAAAAGTGCAGTTTGTGTTTGTTTGATGCGGGATGTCGGGGACGCCATCCCCTACCGTCAGCCGGGGAATGGGGTAAAGCGGCTGGATTACACATCAACCCAAAGGATATCCAAAAAAGCCAACAAAAAAGCCTTGTATATTTCGGCAAAGTGTGATAAAATATAAGGGAATTTGCGAGAAGGAGGGAACGACAACGGATATTCTAGAAATTCTGAAGGTCATATGCGCCACAATAATCAGCATAATCGGCGTTATATACTCATACAAAACAATATTCACCGTCATCGGCTTTTTCTTCACAAAAAAATTCAAGGCGGCTGAAAACTTACATAAATACGCAGTTGTGATCTCCGCGAGAAACGAGTCCTCCGTCATCGGCAACCTTATCGAAAGCATCAAAATGCAGGACTACCCCGAGGAGCTGGTCACAGTTTTCGTGGTTGCGGACAACTGCGATGACAATACGGCAGAGATCGCCCGTGCAAGAGGTGCTGTCTGCTACGAAAGATTTGACAAGGAACACGCCACCAAGGGCTTTGCCCTGCAGTTTTTGTTCAAGCAGATCGAGAGAGACTACGGCATCGAGAGCTTTGAGGGATATTTCGTATTTGACGCGGATAACCTGCTCAAGCGCGACTTTATCAGCCGTATGAACGACGCATTCGACTCCGGTGAGCGGATCATTACCTCTTACCGTAACACAAAAAACCTGGACGACAATCTTATCGCCGCAGGTTACGCGCTCCATTGGCTCCGCACAGCTCGATTCGAGAGCCGCGGACGTTCACTGCTCAACTTCTCCACACGTCTCCAGGGTACAGGCTACCTTGTTGCGTCGGATCTGTTGAAGGACGGCTGGAACCACACCTCCCTCACCGAAGACAGAGAATTTTCCACAGTTGCCGCAGTCAAAGGTGTCCGTATCAGCTATCAGCATATGGCGGAATTCTACGACGAGCAGCCCACAAACCTCAAGATCGTGTGGCGTCAGCGTACCAGATGGGCAAAAGGTCACCTCTATGCATTCACCCATTGCTTCCGTGATCTGATGAGAGGTATAGTCAAGCACAAAAAGCTGCGCCACAAGCTGATCTGCTTTGACATGAACCTGACAAACACCCCTTACTGCATGATCATGGTACCGCTGAAGCTTATCTCCGCTGTACTTGCTATTCTCACCGCTACGGGAGACACCGCTTGGTGGGAACTGGTGCTTGACATACTGAAGATCGTGATCTTCGAGCACTTCGGCATAATCCCCATAGGTCTCTTGCTGTTCATCACAGAACACAAGCGTATCCAGAAGATCTCCTTCCCGAAAAAGATCCTCTACGGACTCACATTCCCTCTGTTCAGCATGATCGGCGACGCGGCAACCTGGGTAGCCTCCGTTACGAAGGTAACCTGGCAGCCTATCCCACACGATGCAAAGGTAAAGCTTGAAGAGTTGGAAAAGAAAATATAAACAAGATCCCCACCGATCACTCAAATTTGAGGTCGATGGGGTTGTTTTTTGTCGCAAAAATCCCCTCGGAATTAACCAAGGGGATGATTTTGTTTGGTTTATTCGTTTACCTCATTTTCAATATCACACTCGATTGCTGTAGAATATTCAGTCGCAATTTCTTCTGTGATAGGCTCTTCTTTTGGAAGCTTACGCAGTTTACGTGCAGCGATAATCCCCGAAAACAGATATACAAGAACCCAAACATGGAACACCCAATCCAGTATCATACCTGTGTCAAAAACATAGTAGAAAAGCGACATAAGAACCATAACGATCGTGTCAATCGCAAATAATGCCAGCGCAAAAATCAACCAGCCCGGACGTTTTTTCGAAAAAATCCAGCAGAGAAGGTATGCAATGATGATTATTGCCGCCAATGCGACCATGATATTGAATACAGACTGCGGGTAGAATAAGAGTTGCATTTCATCTTTGGTTACTCCGAACATATTGTAATAATCTTCAGCGGACATTTTTCCACCCCACCACATAGCCTCATAGGTTAAAGTATATGGCACATAGGCGGAAAAGAGAAAATATGTAGCCGACTTTGTAAGACACAAAACCGTGTTTATCAGTGTAAAGAAGATTACCAAAAGCAAGTTTGATCTGCCTGTTGCAAATTTTCTTTCATACTGTTGTCTTTTCGTCAAGGTCTGCTGTTGATTGGCTGAAGTTTTGTTTCCGAATAATGCCATTTTAATGTCCTCCAAACATAGATTAATAAAAAAGTGCGCCCCAAGAAGGAACGCACTGAAAAAGTGAATCCCCTCATTGTTGCGACACAATCTCAGTTCCGTTCAGGTATGAGTAAAGAGAGAGAACACCTTTTACCAAGGTATTTTCCCCCTACTTGGGAAATTATAAATATCGCATATTAAAGTGTAGTGTGGTATACTGCCATTTTAGCATAATACTTCTCAAATGTAAAGCAAAATTACACTCCGGGTATAATTCCCGGAAGAAAATGGAAGAATAAGCATATCACAGTGAAGGGAGTGATGTGCTTGTTTAAGCACGAAAAGCAGTTATTTCACCCGGTGGGGATCGAGCGGCCCAACCCCCAGTATGCAGCGCTTTTGCAGGAGCAGCTGGGCGGCGGCAACGGCGAGCTGAAGGCCGCAATGCAGTATATGTCCCAGAGCTTCCGCATCAAAGACCCCAAGATCAAGGACTTGTTCCTGGATATTGCGGCGGAGGAGCTGGGTCATATGGAAATGGTGGCCCAGACCATCAACCTGCTCAACGGCCACGATGTGGGCGCAGACCAGGTCAATGCCGGCGAGATCCAAAGCCACGTGATCCTGGGGCTGAATCCGGGACTGATCAATGCCTCCGGCTATTCCTGGACGGCGGACTATGTGACCGTGACCGGAGATCTGTGCGCAGACCTTTTGAGCAACATCGCCTCCGAGCAGCGGGCCAA
>JAGBGV010000019.1 GCA_017935805.1 Clostridia bacterium
ACAGCTCCCTCCCGGAAGGAGCCTTTTTCTGTCCAAATTTGCTCGTAAATTTTCTCCTCATCGGCAATAGCCTCCAATGAACCACGCGACTATCGCGTGGTTTTCGGTATACAACAAAAGCTCTGCAGACCGCTAAAGTCTACAGAGCTTTATTATTTACTGTTTTTTCTTGCTGTGTACCGCAATCGTTGCCGCGATCATGAGTCCATACAGCATAAGCAGGTAGTACGGGAACATGAACACACCGATATGCTGAGCAACCTGTCCGAATAATGCAGGGGCAATCATAAGTCCGATCGTTGCAACAGCACCCTCCGCACCCATAACGGATCGGGATATATCAACGCCGAACATTTTTGGTGTAACATACATAAGATTCGGCCAAAGCGGTCCGTTACCGAAGCTGCACATAAACATACCGATTGTCATAACGACAGGATTGGGAGCAAGTGCAATAACGATAAGTGCCGTCAGTACTATTCCCTGACCAAGGAAAATGATCCTCCAACCTGACAACTTGGATGAAACAAGTCCGGCGGTCATTCTGCCAAGGGCAAGTCCGATGTAGTACACCATTACGCACAGGGCAGCCTTGTCCGCGGACAGTCCCATATGCTCAACGAGATATGTACTGCTCCATCCGCCGCAAACAAATTCTACAGTACAGGTACCAACAAACAAAAGGCACATGGGAATCATCTTCGGCAGTTTTATCATCTCACGAACAGTGAGCGTCTTTTGCTCTACCTCCTCAACCACTTCGCCGTTTTTGACAAACTTCACCTTTTTCCAAAGCGGAAGCGAAACCAGCACAACAAGAGTTATTGCGCACTGGATAATGCCGACTATTCTGTATCCGCCTCGCCAGCCGCCAAGCGTTCTTATGGCGTAGGACATAAAGTACGGGCTGAGGGCAACTCCGATTCCGTAGAAGCAATGGAGGAAGTTAATGTGCATCGCCTTATAATGAATTGCTGTATAGTTGTTCAGACCTGTATCAATAGCTCCGCCGCCAAGCCCCAAGGGAATACTGAGCAGGCAAAGAATCGCAAAGCTGTTGGAAAATGAATGAAGCAGAAGCGCGATAGCCGTCATAGCGGTGCTCACTACGGTTACACGATAAACGCCGTATTTATTGAGAAGTCTCGGGCTGTACAGGCTTGAGACAAAAGTACCTGCAGTACTAAGCACAGTCATGATACTCGCCCACGAGATCGGGAGTCCGAATTCCGTATATATGTCCGGCCAAGCGGCACCCGTAAGTGAATCGGGTATCCCAAGACCTATATATCCTATGTAAATTACAAATAGAAGAACCGTTGCCATGTTTCACCTGTGATTTCTGATGTGATCTCACACAGTTTAGCCCAATATTCGGTAAAAGTCAATAGAGATTCTCAAAAACAAGCAAAATATGTAACCGTGCAGTATTCCCACACGGCTATTGTTTTAGCTTTCAAGCTGTTTGCCAAGGAAGCCTGCCGCAGTCTGGATCAGCTTCGCTTCAAGCTCCGGTGCTATCTTTCCGTCATTTTCCCCTGTGCGGAGAGATGCAACACAACCTGTGATATCCCCTTCAGTGATGATAGGCATAAGGCATCCGATAGGATATCCACCGTCCACAATACTTACTCCACCTGCATCCGGCGCATGGTAGAGCTGTCGGTTTTCGATAAGGGATTCTGCTTCCATTGCAATCTTACGGTCGATATATTCTCTCTTCGGCACACCTGCGCAAGCTATAACAACATCGCGGTCGCAGATGACCACGGACAGTCCGCAAGTCTTATGCAAAGTTTCCGCATACTGCCCTGCAAACTGCGCCATCTCACCGATGGGGGAATATTTCTTGAAAATGACCTCACCCTCGTGGTCTGTGTAGATCTCAAG
>JAGBGV010000157.1 GCA_017935805.1 Clostridia bacterium
CCCGCGACGCTGACGTAGTGTTCCTTCAGAATCACGGCATCTTCTTCGCTGCAAACTCCAAGGAAGAGCTCGACACCGTTGTATCCGGTATCATGACAAAGCTTGACGAATGCATTAAGACCCGCCCCGATTTCGAGGAAATTAATGATCCTGAGCTTCGTACTGCTGCAGCGAAAATCGCTCCCGTTATTCGTATGGCTTACGATGCAAACGGAGAAGCTATTGTAAAGTATACAGCTAACAAAACTGTTCTCGGATTTGCAGAGTCCGCTGAAAAGTTTGCAGTATTAAAAGAACCCCTATCCCCCGACCATATCGTTTACTGCAAGGCGGAGCCCCTCTTTATTGAAGATTTCTCCGCGGAAGCTATTCTTGCGGCATTCGCTGAGCTGGAATCCCGCCGTGGCTTCAAGCCGAAGGTTGTATTCGCGAAGGGAATCGGTATGTTCACAGTTGGAAAGAACGTGAAAGAAGCCGCAACCGCAGCCGAGGTTTGGAAGGATTGCATGACAATCACAACCTACGCTGAGAGCTTTGGTGGCGTAAGACATATGGCTCCCGCAATGGTTGACTTCATCGTTAACTGGGAGGTTGAGAGCTACCGTGCAAAGGTCAGCCTCGCTTCCGCAAACGAAAAGAAGCTTGCCGGCAAGATCGCGATTGTAACAGGAAGCGCACAGGGCTTCGGCGCAGGTGTTGCCGAGTACCTCGCAAAAGAGGGCGCGGCGGTTGTTATCGCAGATATGAACGCAGCGGGAGCACAGGCTACCGCTGATAAGATCGCTTCCGAATACGGAGTGCCCACACTCGCGGTAAGCGCAAACGTATCCGACGAAGCAAGCGTTGAAGCTATGATGCAGAAGACAGTCCTCGCGTTCGGCGGACTTGACATCTTCGTAAATAACGCAGGTATCGTTCGTGCAGGCTCTCTTGAAGAGATGACAAAATCCAATTTCGAGCTTGTCTCCGCTGTAAACTACACCGCATACTTCCTCTGCACAAAGTACGCGTCCGCTGTTATGAAGCTCCAGAGAGCAGCTTCTCCCGAATATATGGCAGACATCGTTGAGATCAACTCCAAGTCCGGTCTCTCCGGCTCCAACAAGAACTTCGCATATGCCGGCTCCAAGTTCGGTGGTATCGGTCTTACACAGTCCTTCGCAATGGAGCTCGCTCCTTACGGAATCAAGGTAAACGCAGTTTGTCCCGGTAACTTCCTCGACGGCCCGCTGTGGTCCGATCCCGAGAAGGGACTCTTCGTACAGTACCTCAATGCAGGCAAGGTTCCCGGAGCAAAGACCGTTGCTGACGTAAGAAAGTTCTACGAATCCAAGGTTCCGCTCGGACGCGGATGCCGTATCGAGGACGTTGCAAAGGCAGTACTCTACATTGTTGACCAGAAGTACGAGACAGGCCAGGCTGTTCCCGTAACCGGCGGCCAGGAAATGCTCAAGTGATTCCCGAATAATTCATATTCCACCTCCTCAAATTGGGCAGGTGGAATATTTTTTTGCAAGAGAAGGGGGAATTTGTTGTCGAAATAACTAAAAATATGCAAATTTTATTGTTTGTTATGCGGATTGAAAAGAACGCCTCAAATATTGTATAATTTATAATGGATTTAAATGGGAATATAAATATTTTAAAGGAGTTAATATGAGAGGAAGAAGAAGAACACTCAAAATTTCAGAAGCTGAGTGGAGCATTATGAAGGTGCTTTGGGACGGCTGCGAAGAAGGCGGACGCGGAATGACACTCGGCGAGATCGTGCAGTGCCTTACCGAATCTACCGGTTGGAGCAACACTACCATCCGTACACTTATCGTAAGACTTGCTGAAAAAGGCGCGGTTAACATCGACAAGAAAACAGGAGTATATAAGTACACCCCCAAAACGCCGAAATCCGACTGTGTAAAAACAGAAGTGGATTCCTTTGTGGAGCGCGTTTTTGACAACTCCGCATACAATCTCCTGGCTTCGCTTGTGAAGTCCGGAAAGCTCAGCGACAAGGAAAAAGAGGGTATAATCAAGATACTTAAGGAAATATAATTCCGCGGAGGGTATATGTCCGAATTTTTAGTTCTGCTTTTAATGCAGGCTACAATATTTTCAACGGTCACAGCTCTCATTATCCTCGCAGTAAAGGCAATATTTAACTGTTGGATCCCGCCGAAGATCGGTGTGCTTATGTGGATCGTGCTACTTGCACGCCTTGTCTCACCGATCTTTCCCGAAAGCGAAACGTCGGTCTATAACCTCGTTCCGATCGGGCGGGATATAATGTTCACCCTTACCTACGACATTGAGGATGAGCTTGAAGCGAGAGAGCTTATTTCGATGTACGAGGAAAACCCGTACATCATACATACTACGGACGGTACTGCAGAAGCGGAGATCCGTGAAAGACTGTCCTCGGAAAACCCCGGAAATGCTGTATCAATAGGAAAATTTTTCTCGACACAGCTCTCCGACGTGCAGAACGGAGAGAGTGCGGCGAATCTCACACGCATCATAAACGGAGCGATAGTTGCCGTCTACTTTATTGGCGTGGCGGTCAGCCTCGCTGTAAATCTTGGAGTTTACTTCAAGGCGAGACGGCGTGCGATGCTCATTTCCGTTCCGTGTACCGATGAGGCACTTCTCGAAATATACAGAAATACAGCGCTCGGGCTTGGAATAAACGAAAAGAAGATCCCTCCGCTCGGCGTTGGCCATGCGTCAATGCTTATTGGATGCTTCAGACCAAAGGTTATCTGCGTCGAAGGGCTCTCAAAGCGCGAAGTAGAGATGACCTTTGCACACGAGCTGAACCACTATAAGCATCACGACAATCCGATCCTTCTGTTCTCAACAGCCGTAGCGTGCTTCTTCTGGTTCAATCCGTTTCTTTGGACGGTCAGA
>JAGBGV010000158.1 GCA_017935805.1 Clostridia bacterium
CAAGGGTACGTCCGCACCAATCTCGTCGCGGCATTGGCTGACTGCAGGGAAAAAGTACAGCACCGTCACTCGGGTAGCTCTGCCCTCAGCATCCCAGCCCTCAGCCTCTCTGATACCGATACCCTCAAGGGAATATTCCTCGTATTCCGCTGTATAGTCTCGCTCGGACGGGTCTCCGAGAAAGTGTCTGTATCGGGCACGCTCTCTCAAAAATCTTCCAAAGCTCATTGTCTCACCTCAGATCCATCTTGTGAGAAGTCCGCACTTCAGTAGTCGCGCGATTGCCACCGGACACACCGCCTGACCGCCAACCGTAACGCTTGATGCATCACGGTAAGTTACCTTTGCGTCTCCAAGCTCCTCGCTGATAACTGCCGCTCCGTCGGACTTCATGTACTGTAGCTGATCTTCAGCCGCCGCGGCAAATTCAGATTGCTGCTCACGGCTCATATCCTCTACAGTTATCGGGTAGATGAGGGAAAGAAGAATATCTTCCCCTCGTCTGTCATTGCTCACGCTCATGATCTTCACCCGAATCAGCCCAGATAGCGGACTGCGAGCTCGGGGTAAATGGTCTTGAACGCATAAAGCACGTCCATAGACAGCATTTCTCTCTTGAACTTCATGTCATAGCCTCTTACTACACGAAGCGCAATACCGTTGTATGTAGTCACATAAGACTCAACGCCGGCAGGTGCCTGAAGCGGTCTTGTAATGAACGCAAACGCATCGGGATGGAACACAAGGTTCGCCGCGTGACTGCCGATCGCTGTTACTTCAGCAGATGCAGATGCAGTAACCTTCGGGTAAACGGATACTGTAACCTTTGTGCCGGATACTGTGCTGTCCGCTGTTGCTACATAGTTCTTGCCACCGATCACAAGAACGTCACCCTTAATGATCGCACCGCTACCTGAGAAGTTCATAGTGATCTTGTCAGCATCGTTCGCCGCGGATGCAAGAGTAAGAGAGAGACCGTCAGCAGTTGTCTGATGGTTGCATACTGCCTGGGACATATAGTTTTCAATGCCAAACACCTTACCGATAGCACCTGTGCGGAGAGCAGAGCTGGAGCCGCACTTTTCCGCATTGACGATTGCGGGAACCTGCTTGAGCTGAGATGTTGCAAGGGGACTCCATACAGCGCGTCTTGTGCCTGCGGGAACCTTGTTCATGTCAAGAGCATAAGAAGCGGAAGCGATGTCGTTAAGACCTGCGGGAGTTGTACCTGCCTCACCTGCAATAGTGGGAATGTCCTTATAAAGGGAGAGGCCCTCTGCGTTGATCTTTTCCGCAAGAGCAGCAGCCGCGGGCTCAATGAACATTCTCACCACGGAGTCAAAGTCACACGCCGCCTCGATTGCGCCAACCTGCATATCAACTGTTGCAAGATGGTCAAGAGTCACGTCAATGGTGTCCTTCTGCATATTTTCCGCAGTTACACCGGTTGTTGCGTCAAATTCTGTTGCGGTAAGCTTAACGGGGCATCTTACGGATACTGTGTCCCCCTGCTTTGCCGCGCTGCCTTCGATGTTCTCCTTATATACAAGATTCGGGAACACCAGGTTGTCGATCAGTCTGGGCAGCGCCTCTCTCGCGATCTGCTTTACTGAAATATCAAATTTTGCCACTTTTTCTACCTAACCTTTCTGTTTTTTGTTGTTGTGACAGGCGGCATCACGAGGCTCATTTCATACGCCAACACGTCCGTTTCCTCCTGCCGCCATTTTCGTTACATTCGTTTGATCTGCTTGTAATAATCCCTGTCACTCATGGTGTCGGGGTCAAGGCTCTCACCGCCGTGGGAAAAGCCGGTTCTCATTCGCGGACCTGCTGATGCTACGGGAGAATTCACCTTTGCGTTGAACAGGTACGGGTCACTTTCACGAAGGGCTGTGATCTGCTCGGAAATGCCGTGAACCCCCTCGTCGTCAACAGTCACCGCCCCCATGTCGATTATTTTTGACACAAGTTCTCTGTTTCGCACGTCTGCGCGGTCAAGCTCTCTCTCAAGGGCAGAACTGCATCGAATGGTGCGTATCTGCTCCTCATAAGCACGGCGCATCTCACCTGTGTCACCAAACTCAAGTCCAAGCTCGCCCGCTTTAATGAGAAACTCGTCATATGACATCTTTCCGCCGCCGAAGATTTCGGACATATCAGCCATTCAGATCCCCTCCTATCCACTTGCCGCGGTATTCATCCACTGAGATGACACCTGCCTCAAGCTCGGCAAGATCTCTTGCTCTCTGGCTTTCCGTGTCATTCCAGTATGAGTCGTCGAAGGTGACTTTCACCGCCGCATTCTTGTCAATAGGCAGTCCGCAAATCTCCGCACCGTACCACAGGAGAGCATCCACAACACCACGCAGGAACAGCGCCACATTTTTCTGATGCTTTGACGCATTCTGGCGCATATCCTGTCTCTCTCCCATGTACTGGGTAGCTGTAAGCTTTGCACGACCTCCCAGATCCCCGAATGTGTAGTGATGAGTGCCAAGTCCGCATCTGAATGACAGATAGTTAAGCTGACACTGAACAGCCTCGGCGTTTTCCGCGGTGCGAAGCTCTGGATTGTGCTCCGTGATCATCGGGTGCTCGCTGAAATCGGAGTCTCCGATAGTCACAAAAAGCTGCTGTGCCACGTCGTCCGGGGTGAATACGTTGCCGTACTCGTCGCGGTTCACAAGTGACTGATTGATGAATACCTTCTTACCGCCAAGCTTTATGTCTCGGCAGAAGTTGTTGAATGCAAGGTCAACCCCCTTGAGGCAGTCTGTTGCATCAGCGAATACCGACACACCGAGACCAACCGTCGGGTCGATGTTGTTCTGAATGTTCGGTGTAAGGATCGAGAACAAGGGAACTCTGGACATAGTGTGTACTACCGCAGGGCAATTCCCGAGGGGTACATCGGATCTCACCAGCCCGCCGTCCTCTCTCTTGTAGAACTCGTTTGAGATAACGTATACGTCCTCCTCAAGGCAGTGGATCTCGAGATAAATATAGTCCTCTCCTCTCCATCTGCACTCGGAGACGAATGCCGCCTCAATTATTGATCCGTCACGAACACTCAAGGGAATAATGTGCGCCGCATCCACAAATTCAAAGGTGAACGCCGCGTCTCCCGCGAGAATGCATCCGTCTTCATCATAACCGCCTGATATGCGAAGGATCGCCGCACCTGTGCCTACAGCAAATGCTTTTTCCACAAGTCGGTTGGCATGAGCCATAAAGTCCGTCGCACCGAGCACCTTTTTTGCGAACTCCGCCCCTGCCTCGTCATCAATAGTAATGGCAGTTCTGTCGTTGAGCAGGATGGCAGCCCAGTCCTCCGCGATCTTCTTCGCCATGTTCATGCGGTACAGCTCACGGCGAATCAGTCTGCCGCCGGCGCCGTTTTCGGTAAACTCATGGAAAAAGCGGTTGTACCCCTTCCACCATGATTCCCATTCGTCGATCTTACTGTAATATGCCGTGTTCGCAGCACCTTCTCCGAATCTCTCGGCAATGATCGACAAGATTTCCTCTCCTATCATGTTTCCTCCCAAATTTTAATTGATCTTTCCCATGTACCTCTCAATGGAGTATTCCATAGCGTCAAGTATGTCGATGTCCGAGGTGAAGTTGTCAAGTCTCTTGTCTCCCTCACTCTTTTCATCCCACACAGCACCTGAAAGTCCGTCTCTGAGCAGTACACAGTCTCTCAGCAGGAAAAACTTCCCCGCTGACATAAGTGATACGACAAATGCGATTCGGTCAGAGATAGGTCGCTTGGCAGAGTCCATCACCGTAATGCTACCGAGTTCTGCATCTCTCGCCAGGTGGCGTCGGAGTCCGTTTATGAGATACTGGGCTTCGCAGTCGGCGAATATGTATTTGATGTACACACCCTGCCACCGCTGTCGGATCCGGCGAATAAAAGCAGAAAACTCACCGTTGATCCTGCCCGAGTCGATCTCTCCCTTGCCACCGGAGATAGCATGCTCACCAATCACCGCAACACCGCCGTATCTGCCGCCCTCACCCCGAAGGAGCGCTGTTGCCACAAAGGTGGTGCGGGATCGGTTGCCTCCGAAGTCAATGCCCACCGTCACGAACTCAATATCTGCTACCGGAACGTCATCTATGGTGAACGAAGCGGGATCATCTGCAAATCTTCTGTAGATAAGTCCCTCTGCGGCGCACCTTTCCCCAAGGATGTCGCGCCTGTACCAGACAGAGCCCGGGTCGTATTGGGCGGTGATCTCCCGAAGTCTCTCCGGACTTATAACCGGGTTGTCACGGATGGTAAAGTGAGCGTAATTGTAGTACTCGGGCTCACCCACGTCAGCAAAGCGGTCGATGTAATCGCTGTAAATGAAGTGATTCGGAGACGACGGGTTCAGATCCCAGAAGATCCTCCTGTCCCGAGCCGCAAGCTGACGGTTGAATGCCTCCTTAATGAAGCTGTCCGAGTGGAGATTGATCTCCGTTGCTATCCACATTCCGTAGGAATTGCCTCGGATACGCTTGAAGGAGTCGGCATTCTTTCCGCCTGAGAAAATTATGATCCGCTCACCCACAGCAGTCTGCACGCGGAGTGCATCATTGCCGCGGTATTTGGTCCAGGCACAGCGACCTTCGAAAATGTGCTCAAGTCCGAGACCGTTGCACTCCCCTATGTTCAGCTTTGCGTTGCCGAGTGTTGACCCGCTTGCAAGATGCAGCTTGTCCGGGGACCTTTCAAGGAGTGCCGCGAAGACGAACACGTTATCAATAGTCTTGCCTGCACGAACAGCACCTTCCGCCACGTTGACGGTTGATCGGTAAGCCTGCCTCATGTACTCACGATGCCGCGCACCGAATACGTACCCCCCACGTGAGGTGATCTTGTTCACACAATCGCCGCCCGCCACTTTCCCACCCTCGCAGCCCTGTGTGCCGATCCTCTTACTCATCACCGAATATATCCGCGCGGATAGAATCGATCTCTGGATCAGCCGTCGCCGCGCTTTCCTTGGGTTTTACCGCCTGCAATTTGTTCCATATGTCGAAATACAGCTTGATAGCCTGGATATTTCCATCCTTCGCACTGTCAAGCAGTGAATTCCAGATATACGGAGCATCAGCCTGTGCAAATCCCCTCGCCAGCGCGGACGCATATTCTGAAAACCGCCCATCGCGCACCCATGCGGTAAACTCTTCCTCGGTAACGCCATATTCTGCGATTATCTCGCTGGCGGGCTTGCCGTATCTGACCATTGCATAGGCAACATCCGCCTGTCGGTCAGTGATGCCGTACTGTTCAGAGGAGCTGCCCGCGCAAATATCTGTTTCTTCCACCGGATTCCTCCTTTCCTCTGCCGTGCCCATATTGTAGCACACGAACATATGTTCTGTCATCTCGTGTTTTTCCCATGATTTTCTCGTATAGATGCAGCAGTCATCAGGAGAAGGCTTGATGAGGTTTCGACAAAACCGCTGAAAGAAAAATCCGCTTCACCCGTAGGGGCGATTACGATACTTTGTATCGTAGCTCGTCGTCCGTCGTGCAA
>JAGBGV010000020.1 GCA_017935805.1 Clostridia bacterium
ATCTCTGTAGGATGGTTGTGAGTCTCATTTTTGAACATGAGCAACCAGTCCTGTTCTTCGCCGTTTATTTCTGCATTAACGTGAATAGAGCAAGCGTTGATCTCTTCGCTTTCGTCAAGCTCGGGAAGCTCGCCTCTCTTTTTAAGTACCTTTACAGCGATTGTAGCGATGTCCATAAGAGTCTGGGGACGTGCCGCAGCCTTTTCTTCGCCGTATACTTCAATTCTTGACTCAAGATATCTGTCGTATGCGTCTGCAATGATCTCGTCGTCAATTTTTACGCTGTCAATATGTGTTGAGAATGTAGTGTGACGGCAATGGTCTGACCAATATGTATCAACAACTCTGATTTCTGTGATAGTGGGATCTCTCTTTTCTTCATCCCTGAAGTATTCCTGCAGGAATAAGAGGTCATCAAGATCCATGGCAAGTCCAAGGCTATCGAGAAGTGCTTCAAGTCCCTTTGTATCAAGTTCGGTAAATCCTTCAACAGTTGCAACAGTTTCGGGAATTGCATACTCTGACAAAAGTGTTTCAGGCATTTCAAGAGATGCTTCTCTGCTCTCGACTGCATTAATTACGTATTTCTTTACTGTATCCACATCAACATCAGTCAGCTCGCCTGTAAGGATATACACCTTTGCGGATTTTACAGTAGGACGGTCGCCTTGGCTCTGAAGCTGAATGCACTGTGCCGCGGAGTCTGCTCTCTGATCAAACTGTCCGGGAAGCGGTTCAACAGCAAAGACGATTCCTTCGCTTATATCAAGCTCTCTGTATACGATATCAAGCTGAGGCTCGGAGAATACAGTATTAACTGCCTTGTTAAAGAGCTCTTCGTCGATATTTTCAACATCATAACGGTTGATAACTCGAAGGTCGGTAAGCCCTTCAATGCCCACAAGATTCTTAAGTTCAGAGAAAAGCCCTCTTGCCTCATTAGCAAGCTCTTTTTTCTTTTCAACAAATACTCTGAATACCATTCTTATTCCTCCAATGCTGCCATAGCTCTTGCGCCAATATCGTGTCTGTAATATGCGTTTTCGAAGCTGATCTGTTCAACCATTGCATATGATGCCTTGATTGCGTCACCAAGAGAATCACAGGTAGCAGTAACGCCGAGAACTCTGCCGCCGTTTGTCAGCAGTTTTTCACCTTCAAGTTTTGCACCTGCAATATACACCTTATCCTCTATTTCCGCGGGAATATTCATCTCAAATCCCTTTGCATAGCTCTGAGGATAACCTTCGGATGCCATAATTACACAACAAGCATGCTTATCGCTGAATTTCACTTCTGTATCAGCAAGTGTACCGTTGGTTGTAGCCTGCATAACTGTGAGAAGGTCACTCTCAAGAAGAGGAAGCACAACCTGTGTTTCGGGGTCTCCGAATCGGCAGTTATACTCAATCACTTTTGGACCCTTGGGAGTGATCATAAGACCAAAGTAGAGGCAACCTTTGAATGTTCTTCCTTCAGCCTTCATTGCTTCGATGGTGGGCAGGAATATCTTCTCCATACACTCCGCTGCAACATCGGCTGTATAATAGGGGTTGGGAGCAACAGTACCCATACCGCCGGTGTTAAGTCCTGTATCGTTGTCCCCTGCTCTCTTATGGTCCATTGATGAGATCATTGGTACAACTACATTTCCGTCAGTGAAAGACAGGACGGAAACCTCGGGACCTGTGAGGAACTCTTCAATAACGATATGGTCACCACTCTTGCCGAACTGCTTATCCTGCATCATTGAGATAACAGCGTTCTTGGCAGCCTCTCTGTCCTCAGCGATAATTACACCCTTTCCGAGTGCAAGACCGTCTGCCTTGATAACTGTAGGAATCGGGCATTTCTCAACATACTCGAGCGCCTTATCCATATCCTCGAATACTTCGTACTCCGCTGTGGGAATACCGTACTTTTTCATAAGATTCTTCGAAAAGACCTTACTACCTTCGATAATAGCTGCATTCGCACGAGGACCGAAGCAAGGAATTCCTTTTTCCTCAAGCGCATCAACGCATCCGAGAACAAGAGGATCGTCCGGTGCAACAACAGCATAGTCGATGTTATTCTCTACAGCAAATTTTGTTATCGCTTCGATATCCTTTGCACCTATGTCAACGAGTGTGGCGTCACCTGTCATACCGCCGTTGCCGGGAAGTGCAAATATCTCGGTTACACTTTTCTTTTCTTTTATTTTTTTGATGATGGCGTGTTCTCTTCCGCCATCGCCAACTACCATTATTTTCATAATTCAATCCTTATAAGATCAATGGTGGAACAGTCTCATGCCGGTAAATGCCATTACCATATCGTTCTTATCACATTCAGCGATAACAAGATCGTCACGGATAGATCCGCCGGGCTCTGCTACATATTTTACGCCGGAAGCGTATGCTCTCTTAATATTGTCAGCAAACGGGAAGAATGCATCGGAAGCAAGAGCAACATCAGTAAAGCTGTTAAGCCATTCTCTCTTTTCTTCTGCGGTAAGGGGAGCCGGCTGCTCTGTGAAGTAATTCTGCCAGATGCCGTCAGCACATACGTCTTCTTCGTTTCCGTTGATGTAACCGTCGATCACGTTGTCACGCTCGGGTCTGCCCATTGTGGGGATGAAAGGAAGCGAGAGAGTCTTCGGATGCTGACGGAGAAGCCATGTATCTGCCTTTGTACCTGCAAGTCTTGTGCAGTGGATTCTGGACTGCTGACCTGCACC
>JAGBGV010000159.1 GCA_017935805.1 Clostridia bacterium
ATGACTCGTAAGGAGATCGACTCCCTTACAGAATTGGTTAAGACATACGGCGCACGCGGCCTTGCATGGTATAAGAACACAGCAGGCGCACCCACTTCATCTTTTGCAAAGTTCATGACAGAAGATGAAATCAACGCTATCCTTGCTAAGATGAACGTAGCGGAAGGCGACCTTGCCCTTATCGTTGCGGCAAAGAACAACGTTGTATTCGACTCTCTCGGCGCACTTCGTTGCGAGGTTGCAAAGAGACTTAACATGATCGACAAGACAAAGTTCAACTTCCTGTGGGTAACAGAATTCCCGCTTCTCGAGTACTCCGAGGAAGATGACAGATTCTACGCAAAGCATCACCCCTTCACAATGCCCATGGAAGAAGACCTGCCTCTCCTCGATACCGATCCCGGCGCAGTTCGTGCAAGAGCATATGACTGCGTACTCAACGGTACAGAGCTTGGCGGCGGTTCTATCAGAATCCACACAACTGAACTTCAGACAAGAATGTTTGAGGCTCTTGGCATCGGTGCTGAAGAGGCTGAAGAAAAGTTCGGATTCCTCCTTGAAGCATTCAAGTATGGCGTACCTCCGCACGGCGGTCTTGCATTCGGTCTTGACAGAGTTGTTACACTCCTCCTCGGACTTGAAGATATCCGTGAGGTAATAGCATTCCCGAAGGTACAGAACGCATCTGAGCTTCTCTCCAAATGTCCCGCAGCCGCTGACCCCGCTGCTCTTAACGAGCTCGGAATCGCAGTTATTGCAACTGAAGAGGAATAATTTTGAAGTAAATATTGTGGTTACAAGCGGAGTCGAGGATAGAGAAGATCCTTCGATTGGGTAGGGTATTATGATATCAAAACCCATAAGTTACGCCGACCCTACCCGTGAGAACTTCGTTCTCATTATGTTCTCCCATATTTTTCACTCAGGATGACGAAACGACAGACTTGTCATTCTGAGCGAAGTGAAACGTAGCCGAAGAATCTACTTCTAATACAAAAAAGAGACTCAAGATTGAGTCTCTTTTAGTTTACCTGTAAACAGATGCAGGCAGTACAGCCTTGTAGTAGTCATAGTCAAGAACTACTCTCGAGAAGTTGACCTTGTTTTTCACTATTGCCTTTATTCTTGCCACGTATCCGTCGGGGATCACGACTTTATCATTTGCAGGTGTGAACTTTCCCGTTGAGGACAAATATGTTCCGAGATCTGTTTTCCAATCGTAACTTGTGTTGAAAACAATGGCTTCACTGTCGGAAAACACGTCGCGTCCGATGTAAAGTCTGGAATCATAAGGAATTCCGAAAAGATTAAGCAGAGTCGGGAGAACATCAAGGGATGAGGTGGGGGAGGACACTGTGATTGGGTCTTCATCCTCAAGTGAGCCGCACCACAGAATAAGGCGGTTATGGTCTCGAACTAATGAGTTTGATATGTCGCAGCCGTAAAGCTCGGAAAGGTACTTCATCTGACCGAGTGAGGCGTCTGTATCGAGTGCGTAGGGGAAGTGATCTGAAGCAATGCAAATTACGGTATCGTCTGCAATTCCTTTTTCCTCAAGGGCACTCACGAGAGCCTCTACTGCGTATTCCAGCTCAAGATTCGCCGCAAAATATCCCTTTACAGTGTCGGAGACGTCAAGATGTGCCACGCGATCCCAGTTTTTGCTTGTCATACGGTTGCTCGATTTAGTGTAATTGCCGTGACCGCTGACTGTCATGTAGTAAACACAGAAATTTGGCTCATCTATGTACATGGGGAGAGTGCCTTCGATCATTTCAAGATCACTCTGCGGCCATTGGTGAGTAACAAATTTTTCGATTCCGTTGCCGTATCCCATAAATCCGTTGCTGAATCCGAGGTTTGCATGAGTTTTATTTCTGTTGTAGTATGTATAGGAATTGTTATGGAATGCCTGCCCGTAATATCCCAACTTATTCAGCTGATAAAAAATCGTTGTAGCATTCTCACGGTTGACAGTCGAGTTGAATGAGCCGCCGCCGTAGCTGGGAAGGAGACCGAAAATATTTTGATATTCACCGCCCGTTGTACCCGCGCTTGCAGGCTGATAATAATCGGTGAAGTTAATACCCTTTGTTGCCAAACGGTACAACGTTGGGGTCAGCGTTGGATCGATACACTCTGCCGTAAAAGCCTCGGCAGTAATGAATATTAGATTTTTTCCTTCAAACAAGCCGGTGTATTCATTTTTATATGTAGGGGACAGAGAGGCAATATATCGGTGTATCTCGTTTATCTTTCCGCTTGATGTGGAGATCAGCGTGTCCAGATCAAGCTCAAGGATATTGGGCGTATACACCACGGGCTCGATTTTTGGAGCATCTGTCTCATATGCTTCGCTGTCGGTCTCGGAGGACTGTGGGTCTTCGGAGTCGGGCGCACTCGTTTCAACCGGAGGCTTTTCGGTGTCTGGGTAGGTGGGGAGAGGGTCGGTGGGGAAGATAATAAAGGAATCGTCAACCTTCGGAAAGATAATATTCTCAACATCTAACCGTATAGCGGTTGACAGCCCGAAATGATCCACAGCGTACTGGAAGTTATACTCGTTGGTATACTGTAAGCTGTAGATGGGATGGAGCAAGACACACAGCCATCCAATGAGGAAAGCCAATACCCCGATGCCCGCTGCCGCAACACGCTCTCTCCATCTGACAGGCTCACCGAGGGGAATCATCCATCCGATTGCGGCGTAAACGATGACAGGAACGAAGAAAATGGCTATAACGATGATACCCTCGGTGGAGAATATCAAATCATAGATCTCCCCTCTGAAGGAGCTAAGAACCCCTTTTCCACCTGCAAAAACCGTGTTTATATCATAGAATATCTTAAACTGGCGAAAAATAAAGTATTCTATCAAGTAAGGAAGGCTGAGCAAAAACAGGATGACCGACGAGGCGATATGACGGTATACAGTATTTTTGACTGCTGTAAAGATCAGGTACAGAGCTGCAGAGGGTACAACTGTAAAAAGCAGTACATACAGCTGGGAGTGGAAGCTAAAGCTGCAGCCTGTCACCAGTCTGAAGATGAATTCATAGAAAAAAAGAAAAATAAAGGGAATGATCAGAAAAACGGTTGATCGGAAATCTACGGATAATTTTTTGCTGGTCGCTGACGTCATTGAACTTCCTCATATATACTGTAACAAATAATTAGTATGATAAGTATACTACATATTTCGACGGTAAAAAACATATTATTGTTAATAATTTGATTAAATGACAAGAAAAAACAAAGGAGACACGGATCATCATGCCTCCTTTATATTGATTCTGCTAATTAGAACTCGTATCTGATTCCGTTGCTGAAAAGGATACCGTCAGTTACTTTCATCCGTAAAATTACGGTATTGGGGTCATCCTCATTAATATGGCCGTTGGTATACCAAGCAGCAAAGGCACTTCTCAATCTGTCGGCAATATCGCGGTTCTCCTCTGCCTTTATGTGTCCGATATCCTCGCCGATCGCATGGCCTGAAAACCACTCTCCGCTGATTGCGACGGTGCAGCAGTTCTTTATTTGTTTCATCTTGTTGGATAGAGCGTATGTTATAGTGTAGAAGCTGCCCTCGTGGAATATCGCATCTATCGTTCTTACCCACGGGTTTCCTTTTTCGTCAACTGTTGCCAGTGCCATTAAAGAGTCCTTGCCGAATCTTTCCGTTAGTATTTCGAGGTATTTTTCCATAGTATTCTTTCCTCAATCTTTACTTATATAGAAAAGCTTTTCAATAACCAATAGCTTTACAAAAACGGCAGAGAATAAAACCTCTGCCGAAATTTGTTGCCGTGTGAAGCTGCCGAGATAGTTTTTTACCGAATTACTCAACGAGCATATCACCGATGCCGTGGTCCACTCCGATTCTGCCTACTTCTTCAAGCTGTTCGGGTGTCATGATAGTGCCTACAGCCGCGTTTGCTTTTTCGAGTGCTTCACCGATGGTAAGAGGATCCTTGTTTCTCTTGGAACTGTACTGCAAGAGGTTGCCAAACTGTATAGCGAAACCGTCAATATTCTCGCCCGAGAACTTTTCTGCATGTACCTCGATCTCCATGAATGTGCCTGCCTTATAGTCGTAATCCGGCGGGTATGTCTCGTAAGCCTTGTCGTAAATAAGGTAGTTCTTGTATACGGAGTTTCCGACGGGAGCATAGAAGAACATGGGATCATCGGGATTTTCGGGATCGTAATTTGCGTGAATTCCTTTGAGTGTGGGGAAGGCAGTCTGCCAAATCTCACTGAACAGATAGCTTTCAACGTTTGCAACGGCTGCTACTTCATCATTGTAGAAGCCTGCGTACTCGGGTGTGTTGAACTCAAGTCCCTCGCGTCCGGGCTTGATGCAAAGGTTGTGATGGAAACTTGTATCGCGATCAAGACCTGCTGCGAGAAGGCTGTCGCCTGTTGTGTTGTAAACGATATTACCGTAGATCTCGTTGCCTGATGTGCCGTCGGAGATAATACCTGCAACACCTACAATGTCGAGATCGGTTTCATATCCCGTACCAATGATTACGTTATAGCGGAGTACTGTTCCATATCCTCTGCCCAGAGTACCGAGTGCGCCGCTGTCCGTGAAGAATCGATTGGTATTGTAGATATAGTTGTACTCTACGGTATGGCAAGGTCCGCGTACTGACATGCCGAGGTCATTGGAGTCACCAACGTCGTTATGACAAACGGTAGAACCGCAACCTTCAGAAAGCACACCTTCGCACATAACATCTCGTGTGGACCAGTCGTGAACGTAGTTGTTGCAGATAAGGTTGCCGGACTTTGTGAGAGTTTCAATATTACCGCCGCGAACGCTTAGAGCATCCTCTCCGATATAAGCTATCTCGCAATTCTCTACAGTGATGCCAACGCCTTCACAGTCGATACCCATATTAAAAGTATTGATAACTCGGCAGTTTTTAATCGTAAGATTATCAGCTTTCGCAATGATGCCGCTTTGCTTTGTGGATTCTAATGTTATACCTTCAAGTGTCAGCCAGTCAGCGCCATTGATGTGTATGAAATCTTCGTTGAGTGTGGGGTATGTGAACATCGCTGATTCAAAGCCATCTTCGGGATAGTAGTATAGAATAGCATTGTCGTCAACATAGTATTCACCGGGTACATCAAGCTCCTCAGGAATGTTGTAGAAGTAGAGAAGACCGCCCTCCACAGGGAAATATCCGCCGGAGAAGGGAGGAAGCATTTCGTCTCTGTCTTCATAGAGTGTGGTAACCTCAGTTTCATCATGGCACCAGATAAATCTGTAGCGGCCGTACACGAAGAGATCCTCGCGGTTTTTCCATGAGAGAACTCTTTCCATGTACTCGTCACCGTACTCGATAATAGTCTGGACAGCGGAATCATCACCGCCGTCATTTCCGTCGTTTTCGGTGTAGTTGCCGTTTTTATCAAGGAAATATCCACCCTCGATCTCTATCCAACCGTCCTCTTTGTTGGGATAGCGTGCAAGATCCATTTGCTTGCCGTTTACATAGATAACACCAATCTGGTTGTAGTATCTTCCGTGACCAAGCATCTCCTGAATATCCTCGGGTGTGTAGCCTAGCTTGCCGAGATCATACATATACAGCTTGTCACGCACCTCTTCGGGGAAGAGCAGGAGTGTATCTCCGGCAGCTTTCTCAAACTCAGTGTAGTCGAAGGCAATGCCTCCGCTGAGAAGGGTTCCTTCTTCACCGATGTAGCGAATGGGGCAGGTCTTTGTGCCGCTGTCTTCTGCGGTGAATTCAATAGTGGATGTGATATTGTATGTACCGCTCCCTATGATAACGTCAATGCCAGAAAGATCGGACTTGTCGATTCCGCGGATAGCATCCCGTGCGCCTTCTATTGTAGCATAGGGATTCTTTTCAGTACCGTCAGCGTCCTTTTTACCGTTCGCTGCAACGTACAGAGTAAGAATACCGTCGTTGAGTTCACCGACACCGTATGCGTTTTCATCTTTGGCAAACATGGTGCGGATAAGACGAACCAGATTCAGTCGCTCAACAAATGGATTTGCGGCAGATACAGAAGCGATCATACCAAGTACCATGCAAAGAGCGAGAACAAGTGAAATAATTTTTTTCATTGTATTTCTCCTCCGGAGAGTATTAATTATTTCGATTATAGCATCGAAAAATCGAAAAATCAAGCAGATAATTGACTTTCTAAAGCCCACAAATTGCCTTAAGGCACAAATTCGGAATGTTAAACAAATCGTGCTCATTTAGATTGTGCAGAATGACCGAATGGGGTTTTTGGCGATTTGTCGATATGGGAATATTGTGCTTTCCTCTTGTTATTCAAAAATTATTGTGATATAATTGTATATGGAAGAAAAATAGTGAGGTGATATGATGGCATACTGTTATAACTGCGGTGTTGAAATACCCGGCGGAGATAAGATGAAGCTTTGCGAAAGATGCAAGAGGATACTTTTGCCTTTCATCAAATTTATGGATGCCTCAACCTCGTCAGCTGTCAGACGCCTTGTGTCAAATGAGCGAAATCTCCGCAACGCAGGTGTTACCGACAGCGGCATGGAATATCTGCTCCGGCTTTGCGAGCTTCACGATCAGAAGCGAATCCGTGAGCGTGAGGAAAGGGAAGCTATTCGCGCATCTCAGGTGCAAACGCCGATACAAATGCCTGTTGAAACTCCCGTTTCCGAAGAGCAGCCTACGGAGAAATACGAAGATATAGAGATACCTGCTGACGAGCCGCTCTGTTATTGTGAAAAGCCATACGGTAAAGGATTGACATTTGCCCAGGTGCTGTTCGGTGTACTTGGTGCCGGACTTGTTGCGTGGTTTGTTGTGGGAATCATCCTGCAGAGCTCTTATCACGTTGGTGCACTTATTGGAGCCGCCGGTGCGTTCCTTATGATCTATGTGGTAGGGGTAGTAAAAAAGCTCCACCACGATCTCCATGAGCTGAAAAACAAATTCAGATAAGAAAACAAGCGGGAGGCTTCGGCTTTCCGTTTTTTGTATTGTAAAACTCGCCGTTTTGGTGTATAATAATGAAAAATAAAGCAAAATTGGAACGGGGTGGTGAAAAATGGCCGAATGGACCTTCATAAATACTGAAAATTGGCAGAGATACGAGCATTTCAGACACTTTATGGAGGATGCTCCCTGTACTGTGTGGATGACGGATGATATTGACGTGACCGATCTGCGGGATGCCTGTCATAAAAGCGGAAGGTCGTTCTATATTACTATGTTGTACCTTGTGTCAAAGGTTATCAACTCCCATGACGAGTTCAAGTTGCGTGCTGTGGACTCACCAAAGTTCGAGCACTTGATGCCTGCTGTGTGGGATAGAGTTGACCCTGTTCATAACGTGTTCCACGAGGACAGCGAGACATACACTTCAACATTTACCGTGTACGACCCTGATTATGAGGTGTTCTATGACCATTGTACCGATGACATAGCACG
>JAGBGV010000160.1 GCA_017935805.1 Clostridia bacterium
TGTAGTATGCTCTTACACAGGCGAGCTTTTGTCCCTCTCCGCCGGAGAATTCCGTACCTTCGTAATCAAACAAGCGGTATACCTCCGTGTCACTTCCATCGTCAAGCATTTCGATCCTCTCTGTAAGTCCGCTTTGCTCGATAGCCTTTGCGAGACGCTCATCGTCAAGCTCATGATTCATCACTATGTTGTCACGTATGCTCATCCACAGAAGCTGATAATCCTGGAACACCACCGCAAGCATCTCGCGGTAATCGTGCACGTCTATGGTAGACACGTCAATTCCACCCATGAGGATGGTACCCTCAGTTGGCTCGTACAGTCGGCATATAAGCTTAATAAAGGTGGACTTACCTGCGCCGTTGTAGCCCACAACGGACAGTCGCTCACCCGCTTTGATGGTGATGTTCACGTTTTTAAGAACGTATCTGTCCGTATTGGGGTACATAAACGATACGTTTCTGAACTCAATATCGTACTTGCCGTCGGTGGGATCTTTGCCGCCGAACACCTCACGGTCTGCACCTCTGTGCTCTGTATATGTAAGGAAATTCTTGTAATCGTCCACGTATTTTGACAGATATTTAAGTCCCGTAAATCTTCCGATAAATCCCATAAAGGAACCTGTAAACGCAGTCACCGCACCAAGGAACACGGAGAACGAACCAACCGTTATACCTCCGGAGATCGCCAGATACGCACAGTACCCGTAGATGACCACCGTCTGCAACAGATCGATCAGCATTACGATGATATTGGGCCAGAGCTGCTTGTTCTGGTTCTCCTTCATTTTTTCCATGTAATTCTCGGTCTCGTCCTCGTACTTCTTGCGAAGCCAATCAGCCGCACCGTTTATACGAATATCCTTACCTACTTCAAAATCTACCATTGTACGGAAGATGTAGCTGAATCTTCTGTTAAGCCTTGCGATGATCGGCTGATACTCGTATGATATCTTGTTCAGTTTCCGACCGATAAGAGTATTAAGCCATATTACAACGAGGATAAACGCGATGATAAGCGGGTGGAGTGAGGCGATTATGTAGGTATAACCCGCAAGCTGGATGAGGTTCGTTATAAAGCCGAATACAGTTGCCTCTGCAAATAGTCTGGGATCCATCTCGTCTACGCACGTCGCTGAAAGATCACGCACTTGTCCGTTCTCAAAGTGCTCGTAGTCCATATGAAGCCATTTTTTGCGGTTGTGCATCTGGATCTTTTGGACTGTTTTCAGCGTCTGTATACTTCCGTATCTGTTAAGAAGCAGATTCGCAATATTGAAGAACACGATCACCGCCGCATATGCTCCGATGTACTTTAGAGTCACATCGGGACGTCGCTGTCCCGCAAGCTCATCGAGGATGTACTTGGGCATAATGAGCAGAGCAAAAGGCTGTACCGTATTGATCACCGCCTGCATAACGGTAAAGAAATACGTGCTTCTCGCAAGGCTCCACGAATGCCTGAACAAGAATCCCATATTGGATAAAAAGTGTTTTAGTTTCTTCATAGATGTCCTTTCTATTATATTGGTCTCTGTTTATATAGTCGTTAAAACTACATTTTGGTTGGTAGAAAACCACATCTCTTTTTTTAATTATTATATATCGGTGCAACTTAACAATCAATAAACTGTTTGTTGACTGTGTACTACCGTTGGTTGAAGAAGCAAGATTTTATATAGCCTCTTGCAATAATAGTATCATATATAGCCCGAATAGTCAAGTGTTTTAGGTCTATAATTAGACTGTGAAACATCGGGGGGAATACTATGAACACCTACACTGCTGTAAAAAACAGAATACTTTCGCTATGCGAGGAAAAAGGGCTTTCGATATACAAGCTGGCAATGGAATCGGCAGTTCCCGCATCCACAATCAAGAACATTCTATACGGAAAAAGCCATAACCCGGGAATAGTGACACTGAAGATGCTGTGCGACGGTCTCGGCATAAGCCTTGTGGATTTCTTCAATACAGAGGAGTTTGCAAAATTAGAGCAAGAGATACGGTAGTTTTGGCTTATGGAAATCTCATTGACTTACACGAAATAACTGTAGCTGATACCATTATACTCTAAAAGAATGGTCCTCCTTTTATGTGGGATAACTTGCAGGATTATGGGATAAAAAGCGGTACCATATATCTTGTAATAGAAGTTCCTATATGATAGAATATAAGTAATATAAAATAATAGGAGACAGGATCATGCTTACAATAGCCGTATGTGACGATAATAAAGCTTTTGGGCAAAGCCTTGTGGAAAAGCTCCGCCACCTCTGTATCTCTCTGCCCGAAAGAATCGTGTGCAATGTTACAGAGGTTTTCACCTCTGCGGATGAGGTGCTGAAATATCTCTCACATAGTACTGTTAATATCCTGTTTCTTGATATTGATATGCCCGGAACAAACGGCTTTGAGCTTGCCGGGGCTGTTAGAAAAACATTTCCCGATACGGTTATAATCTTCGTATCAGCTTACGACAACTTCGTGTATAGCTCCTTTGACTATGCACCGTTCCGTTTTCTTCGCAAATCACACATTGACGAGGAGCTTTCCGATACCTTTGAGAAGGTCATTGAAAAATGCACGACATCCGACCTCGCAATGACATTTACTACAACGGATGGGGATATCACCGTAAGACTGCGTGATATATGTTATTTTGAAGCACAAGGCAACTATTTCCTTATTCACCACGTAAACCGTCAAGTCTACAAATGCCGAGGTACGATCTCTCAGTTGGAAACGCAGACCGCAAGCCTCGATTTCTTCAGGATACACGCCGCATTTATAGTAAATCTTGATAACATTGAACGCATTACGGAAGGCTCTACCCTCTTAATGAAAAACGGTTCAACTCTAAGTATCAGCCGAAATCGAATCAAGAATTTCAAGAATACATACATGAACTTTACAAGAAGGAGGATCATCCTATGATGTCTACGGCTTTTGAGATCCTTACTTCTCTTGTAGATGCTGTGATATGTATTCACTTTATAATGAAATTCTGCAAAAGAGAGTGGGTAGAGAGCAAGCTTTCAATTCCTGCTGCAGTTGTGATCTTTCTTGTGACTGTTACTTTTGACAAGCTGCTCCCCGGTTTCAGCGTTCTTTCTACTCTTACTTTGTTTGCCTTCACTATCATATACTCCGTGCTCATTTGCAGAAAGCATTATCT
>JAGBGV010000161.1 GCA_017935805.1 Clostridia bacterium
CCCTCCCGGAAGGAGCCTTTTTCTGTCCAAATTTGCTCGTAAATTTTCTCCTCATCGGCAATAGCCTCCAATGAACCACGCGACTATCGCGTGGTTTTCGGTATACAAAAACAAAAATGAGGCTCAAAACGAGTCTCATTTTTTTATTGTATCAAGATATTCCTTTATCTTTTTCATGTCGCGGTACATATCCTCACGCTTTGACGGATCACGAAGCAATGCTGACGGATGGTACACAGCGGTCATGGCAAAGGAGCCGCGGTGCACAATTGTTCCATGCTCCTTTGTGATCTTGTAATCCGGCTTTATAAGTCGCATTGCGGATATTCTGCCAAGGCAAACGATCATAGCGGGACGTATCAGCTTAACCTGCTCGCGGAGATAACCAATGCAAGCGTCTCCCTCTTCAGGAAGCGGGTCCCGATTTCTGGGCGGTCGGCATTTGAGGATGTTGGCAATATATACGTCCTCACGCTCGATTCCCACAGCGGCAAGATATTTGTCAAGAAGCTGCCCTGCGGCTCCGACAAATGGGATGCCCGTCTTGTCCTCTTGCTCTCCGGGCGCCTCTCCAACAAACATAAGAGTCGCGTTCCTGTCACCTGTGCCGAAAACAAGATTAGTTCTCGTTTTTGACAGCGGACATTTTGTACATTCTCCGCACAAGCCCTCAAGCTCATCCCAAGTCATTCCTTGCACCTCTTTCATAATTTTTTCCGCACGTTTTTCCCTATTCAGTTGACTTGATGGGGAAATAATGCTATAATTAACTATATTATAAAATAAAACAAAGGCGGAGTCAACACATGAAAAACAAAATTATTGTTGCAGGAAACATTGTTGTAGATATTCTCTATCCTATTACAAGCTATCCGGCTGCAGGTCAGCTTACCACCATTGAAGAAGGTGTGGGCAAATCCGTAGGCGGCTCTGTTTGCAACGTTGGCATTGACCTCAAAAAGCTCATGCCCGAAACAGAAATCGGTGCGCTTGGTCTCATTGGAAACGACGAAAGCGGCAAATATGCCCTTGACACTATGGCTGAAGCAGGTCTTGATGTTTCTCTCGTTCACAAGGGCGAGAGCGCAACCTCATTCACCTACGTTATGAATGACAAGATTACCCGTGAGCGCACATTCTTCCACCATCGCGGTGCGAACGCAAAGTTCTCCGAGGATTCCTTTAGCTGGGACGACATCGACTGTGATCTTCTCCACGTTGCATACATACTTCTTCTTGATGAGCTCGACAAGGAAGATCCCGAATACGGCACAAAGATGGCACGCCTTCTTGCACACGCAAAGGAACGCGGAATCAAGACATCCATTGACGTTGTAAGTGAAGCAGGCGAAAGATTCAACAAGATAGTTCCTCCGTCACTGAAGTATGCCGACTACTGCATCATCAATGAGATCGAAGCAGGTCGCACAACCGGTATCGAGGTTCGCAATCCTGACGGAACTCTTATTTATGAAAACATGAAAAAGGTTCTTCGCGCCATGTTCGACCTTGGTGTTGGAGAATGGACGATCATCCACTGCCCCGAAGGCGGCTTTGGCATGGACAAGGACAGCAACTACGCGCAGTACGGCCAGATCAAAAACCCCAAGGACTTTGTTAAGGGTAAGGTTGGTGCAGGTGATGCATTCTGCGCAGGTGTTCTTTCCGCAGCTCACAAGGGTATGTCACTTGAATATGCCCTCAAGCTCGGTAACGCAGCTGCAACAGCTTCTCTCGCATCTCCCGGTGCAACCGAAGCAATGATGACCATCGATGAGTGCATGGAGCTTGCTGACCGTTTCGGCGCAACAGTTCTTCCCGACGTAGAATAAGGAGATACCCAAATGAAAACAGCAGTAATTATCGGCGCTGGCAACATAGGCAGAGGATTTATCGGTCAGATCATGTCAGAGGCAGGCTACGACGTTTGCTTTATTGACGTTTCGGAAACTGTGGTAAACGCCCTTAACGAACGCAGAGAATATCCTCTTGAGATCGTTTATACAGGTGGCTCTGACAAGAAGATCATCAAAAACGTCCGTGCAGTAAACGGAAATGATCACGACGCAGCGGCTCGCGAGATAGCGGACTGCGACATTTGCGTAACCTGTGTTGGCGCAAAGGCTATAAAGTTCATCATCCCCAACTTTGTTCGCGGCGTTAAGCTTCGTTATTCCGAGGGCAAATCCCCCATCAATCTTCTGATTTGCGAAAACCTCATGGATGCTGACAAGTACATCCATTCTCTTCTCGAAACAGAACTGACTCCTGACGAGCTCAACTTCGTCGGACTTGTCGAGACCTCTGTTGGACGTATGGTTCCCCTGCCGGACAAGGCGCTTCTTGAGATCGATCCTCTTATCGTTCGCGCTGAGGCATATCCTGTGCTTCCCTGCGACCGTGATGCATTCAAGGGTGAGGTTCCCGAGATCAAGAACGTTATCCCTGTGTCTCCCTTCAGATTTATTATCGAAAGAAAGCTGTACATTCACAACATGGGACACGCAGTTTGCGCATATCTCGGCATGTACAAGGGTTACACATACATCTGCGAAGCTATCGCTGATCCGGAGATCCGTGTGATCGTTCGTGAGGCTCTTACAGCTTCCGCAACTGCTCTCTCAAAGAAGTACGGCAAGCCGCTTGATGAGATTCTTCTGCACACAGATGATCTCATCCGCAGATTCGGTAACACTGCTCTTGGCGATACCTGTGAAAGAGTTGGCGCGGATGTTCCACGTAAGCTGGCAAAGGCTGACAGACTCACCGGCGGCTCACTGTCCGTGCTTGAAACGGGCGGTCATCCCGTTTACATAGCAATCGGTGCAGCTGCGGCACTTTATAAGCATTCTCCCGAAGGTGACGCGAGAGCTGAATTCTGCGCTCTCACAGGACTTGATGGCGGAGAATACGTAGATAACGCGCTCTTCTTCTATGATATGTTGAAGAACGGTGCTTCTCTTGCTGACGTTATTGCAGAGGCTGACAAGAAGCTCACCGCACTTTATCCGACTGTTGTATGATCGGAGACAAAGTCAAGGTAACAGTTGACAGACCTCTCGGAGGCAGCCATCCAAATCACCCCGATATACTCTACCATGTCAACTACGGCTATGTGGATGGCGTAATGGGAGGCGACGGTGAATGGCAGGACGCATATATTCTCGGAGTTGACGAGCCCATCGCTGA
>JAGBGV010000162.1 GCA_017935805.1 Clostridia bacterium
ATAACGCCGATCATTCCGTAGAAGTAGGGAATAGAGTAAGTGTTGTCGGAGTCGTCCTCGTAGTATACGTTCTCACCCTTGAATTTCTCGTCAATATACTGATAGTTCGGTATCTTGGAGAGGTCGAGCGGGAGAAGCATATCCTCCTTGACCATACGCTGAATCATATAGTCGGAGGGAATGATAACGTCGTAGGATGCCGAGCCGCTCTCAATTTTTGCGTACATACTCTCGTTGCTTGAGAAGGTAGAGTAATTAACCACGACGCGCTTACCGGTCTTCTTGTAGTAGTATTCCTCAAATTCCTTGTTTGTATCAAGCGAATCCTCGGAGCCGTCCGAGATATACTCGCCCCAGTTGTAAACGTAGAGCGTTGTGACCTCTTCACTCTCGCAGGAAGAAAGAGAGAGGCAGAGCGGAAGAAGCATAACGGCAATGATAATAAGAATTAAAGCTCTTTTCATTTTGCTGTTGCTCCTTTCACGCGTTTTTGCTTTCTCGGGCGATCCTTTTTCTTGGAGCCTGCGAGATTTACGGCGATAAGAAGAACGAGAATGGTGAGAATTATCAGCGTACAAAGCGCGTACATGCTGAACTTCACCTCGTGAGCCGTCTGATTGTAGATGTAGAGGGGAAGAGTCTTGAAATCGGGGGAGCTTACGAAATGGCTGATTACGAAGTCATCAAGAGACAGGGTAAAGCCGAGCATGAGTCCCGATACGATGCCGGGAATAACGAGAGGAAGCTCCACACGGAAGAATGTCATTGTAGGGGTGCAACCAAGGTCAAGCGATGCCTCTGTGAGATGCTTATCCATTTGCTGGAATCTGGGCAGCACGGACAGGATAACATATGGCAGGTTGAAGGTTGTGTGCGCGATGAGCATTGTCAAAAAGCCCAGCTTTTTCAAAGGAGAGAAGGGAATCGACATTGCTGCAACGAATAGAAGCATCATTGATACGCCTGTTACGATATCCGGATTCATCATTGGGATGTTTGTGACGGATTTTAATGCTCCCTTGAGGTATTTTGAGCGCATACGGCTGATGGCGAAAGCCGCAAGAGTACCGATGACTGTAGCGAGCAGGGAAGAGGACACAGCAAGATACAGTGAGTTCTTCAGAGCATCAAGAGCTCGGGTGTCGCGAAACAGCTCGGCGTACCATTTGAGCGAGAAGCCTGAGAAATGGTTGAGAGATCCCGCATCGTTGAATGAAAACAGGATAAGGACCAGAATCGGTGCATAAAGCAGAGCGAAAATGACCCACATATAGATCTTTGACAGAGTTTTCATACGATTATCTCACCTCCGTCATCAGAGAATTTGTTCATTATGGCTACGGAAATGAGGATAAGGATCATCATTACAAGAGATATCGCCGCACCGATGTTGTAAGTGCTGACGTTCTGGAACTGACGCTCGATGGTGTCACCGATGAGGTCGAATGAGCCGCCGCCCAGCTTCTGGGAAATGTAGAATGTGCTGATGGACGGAACAAATACCATAGTTACACCGGAAATAATACCGGGAACGGACAGGGGGAACACAACGTGGAGCATTGTCTTAGCGCTGTTGCAACCAAGATCGCTTGCCGCCTCAAGATAGCGGGGATCAAGCTTTGAGATGCTTGTGTAGATGGGCAGTACCATATATGGTAAAAAGTCATATACCATACCGAGAATTACAGCACCGGACGTGCCGATGATCTTAACTCTGCCGATGCCGATCATTTCGAAAAGTGAATTGAGCAGACCGCCGTTGTCAAGGATCGCCATAAGTGAATATGTGCGAATGAGCAGGCTGATCCACATGGGGAGCATAAGCAGTACAACCACTACCTTCTGGGTTGACGGCTTGCACTGTGAAATGAAGAACGCAAGGGGATATCCTATCAGCAGGCAGATCACAGTTGCGATGAGTGCAAAGCAAACGGACAAAACGAAGATGTGTGTGTAGCTTGAAAGAAGGGTAATGTTGTCAAATGTGAAGTTACCGTATGTATCGGTGAACGCAAAGTAGACAACGAAAATAAGCGGAGCGATTATGAAGAACAGGCACCATACCGAGTGGGGTACGGCGGCGAATCCTTCAAGAAATGAGCGTTTTTTCTTCATTCTTCGTCCTCCGAGGTTTCCTCTTCTTCTGTAGGAACGGAGAGCTCATCAAATTCCTCGCTGAATGAGGAATAATCGCCGAACATATTTGAGTATTCGGATTTTTTCATTACATGGATAGCGTCAGGCTCAATGTACAGACCGATCGTTGAGTCGGGTGCACAGTAATCGGTGGTCTGGATCATCCACTTGAA
>JAGBGV010000163.1 GCA_017935805.1 Clostridia bacterium
CGACAACAGAAACGGAGAGGTCATATGAATAATCAAAACAATCGGAACAACGGTCGTCCTCCGATGAATCCACAGCGTCCGAGACAGAATCCGAACAACGGCGGCAGACCGCGATACGTTGAGCTGTCTCCCGAAGAGCAGGCGCAGTACGAGGCATACCGCCGTCAGAAACGGGCTGAAGCGGAGCGCCGCAGACGTGCCGCTGAGGAAGAAGCAAGGCGAAGAGAGGCATACGAAAAAGCTCGCCGCAAAAAAGAACGCAAAAAGAAAATGCGTGCTTTCGGCGGACGTGTGCTGGTTTTCCTTGGAGTTTTGCTGGTGCTTTGCGCTATTGCAGGTATAATTTTTACAATCCACTTTCACCGTACACCCGACGCACCGAAGGACAGCGGTAAGATCACATACTACTACGGCGGACGTGAAATAAGAAAAGCCGAGGCCGAGGACTGCGTAACTGCGGATGGCGTCTACATTTGCTTCAATGATCTGTCGGAGTATCTGGGATTTGCTGAAAGCGGTACTGCACAGGAAATGAAGTTCATCCTGCCCGCCGATACAGAAGAGCTGACAGAGTACATTGTATTCTACTCTGACGGATACGGCGTGGACATCAACGGTCAACAGCTCCGCCTTGAGATCCCCAACTCCCTCCGCGGAACAGAGATCTGGGTGACATCGGAGTTTGTTTCGGAGTACATGGTCAACCTTTCAGTTACATATACTGAAAAGGACAACAGCATTTACGTCTCTCGCATCAAGGACGAGGAAAACTCCACCGACAAGGAGACAGTTTACCTCCCCGTGTCATTCAAGCTGAAGAGCATTGAGCCCCTGCCCCCTGTAGTTGACCCCGATCTTACAGAAACCGATGCGCCGATCATAATTGAGCCCCCGTCAGAGGAGGACAGGATCATGGAAATCATCAATAACGTAGAGTTCATCTCCGATCTGTCCGGTTATGAGCAGTACATGAACCCCACAGGAGACCTGCGCGACACGTTCCTCATTCTTGTTAACACAAAGAATCATCTTACAGCCAATGACATACCGCCGGATCTCTCTGCCCCGGGCTACAGAAACCCCGAAGGCAAGCCCCTGCGCGAGTATGCTGCCCGTGCTCTTGAGGCTCTGTTCATGGAAATGGACAACAGCGGATTCTGGGGATCAAACATGGCGGTACGCTCCGCTTACAGAGATTATGCAAATCAGGCATATCTCTTCGAGTACTACACTAACCGCGAGCTGTCAAGAAATCCTTCTCTTACTCTTGAGGAAGCACAGGCCATAGTCCTCACATTCTCAACCCGCCCCGGAACAAGTGAGCATCAGACAGGTCTCGCCGTTGACATGGACACCACCGGCACTCTGGTAACCGACTTCCAGTACACAGACGAGTACAAATGGCTCAGCGAGAACGCATGGAAGTTCGGCTTTATTCTCCGCTTCCCCGCAGACAAGACGGATATCACCACAATTCAGTTCGAGCCCTGGCACTACAGATACGTTGGTCGTTACCACGCTTACAAGATCCACGAAGCGGGCATCTGCCTTGAAGAGTATATCGAGATGCTCGGCGAGGAGTAATGCTGATGGATTACAGAGTATATAAGCTGAGCCGTGCGGGAATCTTGCTAAACGGCAGAGTATTATTCCCACCGCTTATCGCATACATAATAATTGGTGCGCTTTACGGCGTGTATGCGTATATGAATTCCTTGTCAGGATATATGGTATTCTACTTTCTACTCACGGTTTTCTTTGTAATTTTCTATGCCGTGCGAATCTCACGAAAGCCGATAGACTTTACAGTGGAAGAAGGAAAGATCATTTTCGTGGAACATTTGAAATCATTTGCACCCACACAAAAATATGATAATAATACCCGTGTCCGCCTTGCCATATCCCATACAGGACCGAAATACACCACGCAAAACTGGGGCAAGAATTCCGGCAACGGCAAAAGCAAGCCTGTGATTATCCGCGTTCGTGATATCACCGCCATCAAGTATTCCTCGAATCTGGTTGAACGAGCTTTTAATCTCGGACATATCCGAATTGACGGAAAAGTGTTCTTGCGTAATGCTGACGACACTGCCTGTCACGATGTACACGCTCCAAAGGTGATAGAAATCTCCGGCATTCGCGATTTTCGCAGGGTCTGCCGTGAACTTGAAACAGTATTTCCCTACGCGGAACACAAAGGCATCAAATATTAATATTTCACACAACAAATAATGCGTAGCATAGGTTTTAGCCTGTGTTACGCATATTTTTTATACAATTATATTCAGTTTCACTTCACCGACGACTCGATTGCACGGTTTATTTTTTCTCTCATGGAAACGGTGTAATCCGTGGAGATGGGATAGTCAAAAAAGGTGATTGGAGTCTCCGAGTCCTCTTCGATCAGGCGCATAGTCTCCTCTTTTCCGATGAGTGACGCACACAGCTTGAATGCCCGAAGATCTGTCAATGCTTCAGTGAACAGTACTCCGTGAAGTGAGCGGTAAGGTCTGCCACCCGGTCCGGGATATACTGCAAAGGAGTCGCCACCCGGGAAGGAAAACTCCGCGCAAGTATCAGAAAACGGGTTGATGGGGTATCTCGACAGCTTGCAGTTGTAGAAATTGAATCCCCACTGGAGAAATCCCACAATGTCATATTTGAAAAGCTGTGTACCGAGCATACGGGTTCGAGCGCCGTGCATTGCAATGAATCTGTTGGACACGCGGGAATGCTCCGAACAGCAGTAGTAGGTCCACAGGTTCTCCACCCCATTCTCAATGAACTTGTGGGCGTGATCTGTGCCGGGAATCGGGTTCTTTACCGCGCCCGTTTTGTACAGCTCATAGCTAGAGAGCGCGTCAATTATCGGGTACCCCTCGAGCAGGTCTGAAATAGCCTCTCTCGCCCCTCTGTAAGACTCCAGATGGTCAAAAGAGGGCTCGTCAGATATGTGATACCAGCAGCGTTCGTCCACTCTGAGAGC
>JAGBGV010000164.1 GCA_017935805.1 Clostridia bacterium
TATCATGTGTATGAACCGGATAATTCTATCGGAGTAATACAGATAAGCGGATTTGAAAGAAATACACCCGAGCAGTTTGTGAAAGCTGTTGATTCGCTGAAGGCTGATGGTGTAAAAAAACTTATTTTTGATGTGAGATACAATCCGGGCGGCGACAAGGATGCTGTTTGTGATATACTTGACTATCTTCTGCCGGAGGGCGACCTTCTCCGTACAGTGGATGCTGAAGGAAAATACACTACCGTAGAAACATCGGACAAAAAGTTCCTCGATATGCCTATGGCGGTAGTGATGAATTCCGGTACTGCATCCGCAGGTGAGCTTTTTGCTGCAGCCATAAAGGATTACGGTGCAGGTAAGCTTGTGGGAGAGCAGACGTACGGTAAAGGATCTATGCAGAGCATAATGCCGGTATTTGATGACGGCTCGCTTTTAAAGCTGACTGTGGCGCTTTACTGCCCTCCTACATCCGAAAACTATGACGGTGTGGGAATCGCACCTGATGTAGCAGAGCCTCTTGATGAGTCTCTTACGGAAATTAATTTCCACAAGCTGACCGATGCTAACGACAATCAGCTTCGTGCGGCAGCTAAAACTTTTGAATAATTCCCCGTACCGGGAATATAATAAAACACAAAATATGTAAAACTACTGTGCAATGCACTTCGAAAGGATAATCACCATGGAAAACGAAAAGAAAACTCAGTATACCGAAGAAGGTTTTGAAAAACTTGTCACAGAGCTTGAAGCTCTCAAGGCGCGCAGACCCGAGATCAAGGCAGCTATCGCTGAGGCGAGAGCTTTCGGAGATCTTTCCGAGAACAGTGAGTATGATGAGGCAAAGAACGAGCAGGCTAAGGTTGAGAGCCGTATTGCAGAGCTTGAGTATCTCATTAATCACGCAGAGATAATCAAAGAAGAGCAGTACAAGTCCGGTGTTGTGAACATCGGAACTGTTGTTAAGGTTTATGACGTTGCCGAGGACGAGGAGATCGAGTACTCCATCGTCGGCCCCAACGAGGCAAACCCCCTGATGGGTATGATCTCCGATCAGAGTCCCATCGGACGTGCTCTCATCGGAAACAAGAAGGGTGCTGAGGTTACCGTTGAGGCTCCCGCAGGCGAGATGAAGTTCAAGATCCTTGACGTTCAGAGAGCAAAGTAACAGTCTATTCAATTTCCGGAAAGGATGACGAAAATGAGCGAGAACATAAATGAGAATGCTGCTCCCGAGATAAACTACAGTGAGCAGGCAAAGATAAGACGCGAGAAGCTTGCAAATCTGCAGGCTGAGGGAAATGATCCCTTTGTTATTACAAAGTTTGACGTAACACATCACAGTACCGACATCAAAGAGGATTTTGACGCTCTTGAGGGTAAGGATGTTGTTATTGCAGGACGTATGATGTCCAAGAGAGTTATGGGTAAGGCATCCTTCTGCAATATCCAGGATCTGCCCGGAAATATTCAGTGCTACGTTGCACGCGACAGTCTCGGCGAGGATGAATACAAGGCATTCAAGAAGCTGGATATCGGTGATATCGTGGGAATCGCAGGCAAGGTATTCAAGACCAAGACCGGTGAGGTCTCCGTTCATGCAGAGAAGGTGACTCTTCTTTCGAAGTCCCTTCAGGTGCTCCCCGAGAAGTTCCACGGACTGAGCAATGTTGATATGAGATACCGTCAGAGATACGTTGACCTTATCACAAACCAGGAGTCCAAGGATACCTTCGTAAAGCGCTCCAAGATCATCTCCGCTATCAGAAGATATCTTGATTCCGAGGGATTCCTTGAGGTGGAGACTCCCATGCTCGTTTCCAATGCGGGTGGTGCTGCTGCAAGACCCTTTGAGACTCACTTCAATGCGCTTGATCTTGACGTAAAGCTCCGTATCTCTCTTGAGTTGTATCTTAAGAGACTTATCGTCGGCGGCATGGAGAGAGTTTACGAGATCGGACGTGTATTCCGTAA
>JAGBGV010000165.1 GCA_017935805.1 Clostridia bacterium
ATGTCCGTTGAACACCTCGATTCCGTGAACGTGTATGGGGTCCACGGTGGTCTGACCAAAGCGGAAAGGATGCGCCTGAATGACGATGATATTCTCACCCTCGAATCTGCTCTTGAAATGCCACGGTGCGGTACTGAAGATATCCTCACCTATACCGCGGACAAATTCCTCGGTAATGCCGTACAGGAGGAAATCGTTCGGCATATAGTGGGTGGTCAGCTCCATACCAGCAATGATGTTCAGCTTACCTTTTGCGGCGGCACGTGCCTCCTCGATGGCGTCGAAATATCCGCGCACAAGCTTGTCAAAGGAACCCTCGCGGCTCAGATGTCCGGGATTGAAGTGATTGGTGACGACGACGGTGCTGTATCCAGCCGCGACGTATTTCTCCACCATATCGGCGGCAGGCACGTTTGAGCATCCGCTGAAATTTGTATGACAATGAAGTTCTGTTTTGTATGACATAGTTTTTCTCCTTTTTATCTTCGGCATTTCTTCACCTTAACGGTAAAGCGATCACACGAAGGTGACGACGGTACTCCACCTCACCCGGCGACTCAGTTGACCTCGCGAAGAAGCTCGTATTCACCGCTTCTCAGCACACTGAGAAGATCTGCGTTGTTTTTTATTTCAAAATCTGTCACGATTCCGCCGCAGGCACGCTGACCGTCAGAATGATGATCGGAACCTGATGTGCGGATGAATCTGCGTCCGTCGTGATTGAATTCGTTGTCGTAAACGTCTGCCCATGCTTCGGCAATGCGGTTGTAGAAGGGATCATGGCTGGCATTGTACAGCTCCGCACCGTGGATGTACCAGGGGTCTCTCGGGATGATGCCGCACCTCAGCGGGTGCGCCTGGATCATTATCACGTCATGCTCGTCTGCCCACTGGTAGAAGTATTTGTAGCTGAAATCGAATATCTCCGGAAAGCCCGCAAGCATCTCCTCATCCATTCCGTAAATCAGATAGTCGTCGATGTCTCCCTTGAAGCACAGCTCCATTCCCACGATCACGTTGAGCTTACCGTTTGCGGCGTCACGCATGACCTCTGCCGCCTCGAAATATTTGCGTACCACGTCTCTGTGCTCGGGGATATCGCTCCTGTATCCCGCACTGATGTGATTTGTCAGAACGACTGTTGAATAACCGTTCTCAATGTACAGCTTTGCCTTATCCACACCGCTCATACCGGCACAATAGCTGAACTCGGATGTGTGACAATGAAGCTCGGTTTTGTATGACATGTGGTTCTCCTTTGGATATATATCCGGGTTTGTGGTTGTTTTGTTTTATTACGTGTTAGCGGTGTACGGCTTTTGTAGGGGAGATGTTTCGTCTCCGCACACGGCTTCGGCAAACCACGCACGTATGGTTTCGGATTGCGTTGTTTCCGTCTCTCCCTTTGGGAGAGGTAGCGAGCAGATGCGAGTCGGAGAGGGTCTCCCGGGGGGAGGAGGTACCCGCATCTCAAGCCCGACGCATCCTATACGTCTGTAGAATACAGTTCGGTCTACCGTTATCAACAGCATCTTACAAGGTCGATTTCAACGGAGTGAGAAATCGACCTTGGCAGTCGCTTGCATCTGCGAAGGGCTTTAACCTGACCTTGTCAGTTTAAAGCTTTTTGCGGAGCTTTTTCTCGAAAAAGCGGTCGTTCCCTTCCCCTAACCGTTACTTTCCCGCAATAGTTATTCCGTCGAATGCGGCATAAGGCAAAACCCCGCCGCCGTCGGAGACGGTCTCCTTCGATATGGCACGGACATTTTTGAGCATATCCGCAAGGTTTCCGGAGATCATCACCTTGGACACAGGCTTTGTTATCTTACCGTTCTCGATGAGGAAGCTGTTCTTTGCGACGCCGGAGAAATCTCCCGATGCACCCGGCTCACCGCCGGAGAAGCGTCCAACGATAAGTCCGCGCTCAATGCCTGCGATGATATCGTCAAGTGCGGTCTCGCCCGGCTCCATCATAAGCGAGAACGAGGCGTTCTTTGCCCTCTCTCTGCCCGTCTTGTTCGCCGCGTACAGCGACAGCATGAAGCTCTCAAGCACACCGTCCTTTATGAAATAGTAAGGCTCGGAGACAAATCCCTCGGAGGTGTATCTCTCGCCGCAGACCACCTCGGGTGCGAGGGGGTCTACCTTTATGGTAATGCGGCTGTCCGCAACAGTGCACCCAAGCGAATCCTTCCATATGCTTGTACCGTCGATCAGCGCCATGTCGGACACGAAATTGTCCGCAATGTCCCCGATAAATGAGCCGAGGCATCCGGGGGGCATGAGCACCGTACCCTCGAATTTTCCCTCAAGGGTAACAGGCCCGAGTCCAGCCTCAACGTCAGCGAGGTCGCGCTCAATGGACGCAAGCTCAATGAAGGGTGTATCAAGATCGGTAAAGGTTGCACCGGTGGAGAAGAATGATGTGGACTCCTCGCCCTCGTGGGCGGAGTACATCAGATCTACGGAGTAAGCACCGCGAAGGCTTGTGAATTTTGTGCCTGCGGTATTGCGGTACACGCGGCGCGCCCTGTCGTGGCTGACGATCATCTGCTCCACGATTATCTTCGGGTGACGCTCACCGATAGCGGTGAGAAGCTCTTCGGTGCGGTCAAAAAGTCCCGCAGTGTCACCGTCGGGCACACCGTCGGTGAACTCGTGATCCCCTGCGAAGGGTGCGATGTCGAATGCGGGATCAGCCTCGCCTGAGCGTGCGATCTCGATAGCATCCGCCACCAGTTTCTTCATCGACTCGGAGTCAAGCTTGTTGACTCCTACGGAACCGCGTTTGCCGTCCACTATCACCATAAGGGTGAGTGATCGGTTGAAATGAGTGCGCATAAGGGAGAATTTGCCGCCGTCGGCATTGAACTCCCGTTTTTCCGATTCTGCGGCAGAGCAGTATGCCTTGTCTGCACCTGCTGCCTTTGCCATATCAAGTATATCTTTTGTTATTCTGTCAAGATCGTGCATAAAAGTTATGCCCTTTCTGTTATATGCTTTTCCTTTTTCTCAGAGGACCATCTTTGCCAATCCAAAGATAACACCGCTTCGCTTGCCGACCTAAGGGTCGTCCTCCGAACCACCCAGAAAGATTCCGGAGGGGACCCTCCGGCCTCCCGTCGC
>JAGBGV010000166.1 GCA_017935805.1 Clostridia bacterium
CCCATTGGCTCAACGAAAAGCTGGTGCCTTTCCTTGTCAGCAAAGCGCATTACTTTGTCCTCAATGGACGGGCAGTAGCGGGGGCCTGTTCCGTGGATCTTGCCGGAGTAAAGGGGGGATCGGTGTATGTTATTTTTGATTATTTCGTGGGTTTTTGCGTTGGTGTATACCACATGGCAGCACACCTGCTCAACCTTGTTCAGCGACTCCTCATCAGTCTGTCTGGAAAATGGGGTGATATGCTCTTCCCCGTACTGCACATCCAGCTTTGAGAAGTCAATTGATCTTCGGTGGATGCGCGGGGGAGTTCCCGTTTTGAATCGCATGAGGGATATGCCCATTTTCTCGAGGTTTCCCGTAAGTCCAATCGCCGGGAGGGAGTTGTCCGGACCGGAAGAACGGCTCACATCCCCCACATGAGTAGTACCGCCAAGGTATGTACCTGTGCAAATGATCGCCGCGCGGCAGGAAAATTCCCCCGATGGCTCAGTACGCACACCAACAACAGCGGGGAGTCCGTCTTTGCCCATCTCGGTCAGTATTTCGGTAACCTCAGCCTGGATGACGCAAAGGTTCTCCGTCGCTTCAATGGTCTGTTTCATTATATCGGAGTAAAGACGTCGGTCTGCCTGCACTCTTTTTGAGCGAACAGCGGCGCCCTTGCTTTCGTTAAGCATTCGCGACTGCATGGTAACACGGTCAGCTGCCACGCCCATCTCGCCGCCCATTGCATCTATCTCGAAAACGAGATGACCTTTGCCCGTGCCGCCGATGGAGGGGTTGCAGGGCATATTGGCGATCTGATCGAGGGAAAGAGTGAAAAGCGCGGTCTTCATGCCTATTCGCGCGGAGGCAAGTGCCGCTTCCACGCCTGCGTGACCTGCGCCGATCACGGCTATATCGAAGTTTTTGTTCATCATTTTCTCCTTCGGAGAGAGTTTTTTGTCTTTTGGTGTTCTTGTATATATTACTTTTTACTATGCTTTTATCTTCATCTTTGTCACCGCTATCGCGGAGATGACAAGAGGTAGACACTGTTCGAGAGAAACACAGTTTGCTAACGCATGTTCCAAAGGATGCTCATGCCGCACCCTTTGGGATCCCCGGCACTTAAGGGTAGGGGAAAGGTTCACTCCGTTCACTATTTCCCTCTCCTACCGAGTTCTCTCTTTGACATAGGGAACTCGACGAGTTCGACTTCGTCGAATCTCGGTGGAACCAACCCCTTTGACTTTGCTTGAGCTAAAATATAACACGACTCACGCCAATAGAGATATCCGTGATTGCGACAGATACATCCGTATAGTTTTAACTTTTTCGTAAAGTTCGATATGCACAGTCAATAAACTTGTTCGATTGCTTACAGTTATTAACTGTAGTTGGTACAAAAGAGAGGATTCTTAAGGAGAGGAAACAGCGAATGTAAAATGATTTCAATCATTTGGAATGAGCTCTTTCCTTTCCTTAAGCGGAGGAGATTCACAAGAGGTCTAAGCTACCTAACCGAGGACGCAGTCCTCGTGGGCAGGGTCGAATAAAGTTATGTTTTTTGTGCTCTGCATACCCTGCCCGAGTGCGCCACACGCGTAGTGCAAAAAAGAGATGAATAATTAAGTTCGGTTGATGATAAAAGAGAAAAGTGCAATATAGAAATGCAGATTCCAGTCTCCTCATCCGTCACTTCGTGACACCTTCTCCCAAGGAGAAGGCTTGTGAAGAGACAAAGTGCAGTTTGAGCCTATTCGACGGTACGTCGAGGACGCCGTACCCTACGGTTAGCCGAAGTGGTATAGTGAAGCGGCAGAAATAGGGTGCGGTTTGATCCTGTTTGAAACGGCGGGAGATAAACCCACGCCCTACAGTTGGGTGGTGAAGCAAAGCGGCTTCGGTTAAACAGCAAACTGCACCAGCCACTCTGCAAACATCACCATAGGCGGAATGGTCACAACGGACATGATCGTGGATGCTCCCACAAGCTCCGCGGCATAACCGGGGGAAATGCGGTACATCTCACCGAACATCGTAACAACGGTGGGACCGGGCATTGCCGCCATAACGCATCCGAAAATCACCATGTAGTCGGGCAGTCCAAGGGCCCATGTGACAAGGGTGACAATGATCGGCATTATCAGCAGCTTGACAGCGGACACCCAATACACCTTACCGGATGTCAGCATTTTTTTAAGGCTGCGGCGAGCAATATTCGCACCTGCGATCAGCATTGATATAGGTGTGCAAAGTCCGCCGAGATAGCTTGCCAGCTCCTTGACATATTCCGGAATCGGCACGTTTACCGAGAACAGCAATATGCCGATGACGCACGGAAGTGTGCCAAAGTTCAGAATGATCTTCTTCGGAGTGATCTTTATGTCACGTCTGCCTCTGGCAAGGATAACAAGTCCCCATGTCCAGACAAAAAGATTGTAGCTGACCAGATAAAACGCGCCGTAGAACAGACCGATCTCGCCCATTATCGAGTACAGTATGGGGAATCCCACAAATCCGCAGTTGGAGAAGAACATGGAAAACTCCGACAGCTTGCGCTCGTCCATATCCCGTATAGGTTTGGCGAAGAAAAATGCAAGGACTGCCATGCCCGCGTTCATACACAGGCCAAGGGCCAGAATGAGAAAGCCTGTCTTGAGGTTTTCCTGTGAATACTCAAGTCCGAAAAACGAGCCTATGATCAGAAACGGCTGACCGATCTTGAGTATCAGGGTTGAGAGGCGCTCAGTGGACACCTCGTCAAGTATTTTGGTCTTGCCGCCGATAAATCCCGTAAGAAGAAGCAGCGCAAGAGTCGCAATGGTTGTAAGTAAAGTTGTAATATTCATAAATAATCAAGGATTGTAGATATATTTTGTTGAGTAGGCGGGATCTCGCGAAAAACCGTAAACAAAGCCCGGAAACAGCTTATTCTTCCGCTTTTTCTTCCGCTGTTTCTTCTATTTCCTCTGTGTTCGTTTCCTCGTCGTATTCCACATTGATCTCCTCATTCTCGTGGGAGACCTCATCCGGTTCTTCGTGAGAAATTTCGATGTCAAGGGCGGTTTTCGGCTTCTTTGTGCGGGTAATTATCACAAAAATACCGGCACCGGCAATAAGGCAGATCGCCACAGCCGCGCAAATAAACAGAGCAGGGTTGGCGGACTTTGTTTTTTCACGGATCACCGCACCGCAAACCGAGCAGGTAACAACCTCCCCGTCCTCTGAAACCGCTTCTGTGTGTCCGAGAGCAAGCAGCTCCTGTTCACTCATCTCACCGCAGACCGAGCATTTCATGATCTTTTTGCCATTCAGTGTGCAAGAGGGGAGCAGCTCCGATTCAAGCTCAAATGAGTGTCCCTCGGCATCTCTGGTTTCCACTATCTCGTCTCCGCAAAGTGAGCACACCTGCTTGAAAATTCCGTCCTCGGTGTGGGTAGCCGCCCTGTCCTCAACTGTCTCGTATGCGTGACCTGTTGCGGGAAGGATCTCGTCCTTTGTCTCGCCGCAGACCTCGCAGGTGGAATGTCTCTCTCCGTCAGAAACGCAGGTGGGCAAGGTTTCGGATGTCACCACCCAGTTGTGTCCCTCGCCAGCGCGGATCTCCAGCACCTCATGGTAGCAGTTACTGCAAACCATGTACAGCCGTCCGTCGCTGTCGTGAGTTGGCTGTGTATCCTCCATCACCGTGTAATTGTGACCGGGCGCGGGAGTCGTCTCGGTGTATTCGTGTACTGTGCAAGGATGACCCTTATCATTTGCGTTAAACGAAATCTGGCAAACGTATGATTTGTAGCCGTCGGACTCGCAGGTCATTTCCGCAGACGCAGTTTGTCTCCAGAAGTGGTTGTCCGGGGCAGCGGGAAGATCGCGAACACCGCTTCTTGCTCCGCAAATGATGCATCTCTTGGATTCCGTGCCTGTGAAGGTGCAATTTGAGGGATGGTCAACGGTGTATTCGCCAAATTTATGGTCGTGGTTTGTGTAATATTCGATAAGTACGTCTGCCTCCGCCTGAGCTATTGCCCTGAGATAACTGTCGTTGTCAAGGACAGACAAATCGTGGGCATTGGTAAGATATCCGTGCTCGATGATAATTGACGGGATGCCGAATTTTGACGCCCATGTGTTAATGGAGTAGTAGTCGCTTACCTTGCCGAGCCACCAGGCGCCGGGCATATCCCACTGCTTTTCGTAATCCCAATAGTAAACTCCGTAGCTGTCGCCTGTGTCCTGACGGGTGTAAACGCTGCCGCGTCTGATTGGAGCGGCCTGTGATATGGCATCAAGGAGCTTTCCCGCAAGATTTCCTGCGGCATATTCCTCTATAAGCGTTATGTAAGCCGAGCTGCCGTCTATGTATGAATAATCGATAGTATTGCAGTGCATTGAGATGATGAGGTCAGCGTGGGCGTTCTTTGCTATCTCCACTCTTGGCAGATATTTGAGGTTTATGTCTTCCTCGCGAGTCATGACCACGGTGAATCTGCCGTCTGCCTCAAGTGCGTCGCGCAAATACTGTGACAGCTTCATATTATAGATTTTTTCGGGAACTGTTCCCTTGTCCGAGCCGCCGTCAATACCGCCGTGACCCGGGTCTATGGCAATTACTACCTTTCCGTCCTTTTCTATATCAGCGGCGGCGGGCAGAGCGAGTATGACCATCGCTGCCAGCACGACTGTAAGCCATCTGAAAAACCGCACTTTTCTTCTCCCGTTCTGTAGAATAAGCAAAAATTCGCATATTACGACATTATACTGTATATTATATAATTCTTTATGGAAAATTTCAAGGGGGCAGGGGGATTTTTGTGATTTCAGATGTGCGGGGAATAGGGGGGATGGGGGGATCGAACTGCACGAACAACCCAAGTTTAGGCG
>JAGBGV010000167.1 GCA_017935805.1 Clostridia bacterium
CGTCTCGATCTTCTCAGCCGTGATTGTCTCAAGTGAACCGGGATAGTCGTATCTTGCGACATAGTCATTTATGTTATCTATTGAGATGTATGAAGCAAGAATCTGGATGAACAGAGTCAAGATCAAAAACAGCACAAGCAGCTGCCAATTTTGCTTCATCGAAAAGCGATAGTACGGAAGAGTTGTATATTTTTTCTTATCAGCCGAGTTTTTCGCTAAAGTCATAGCCTCTTTCCTCCATTTCTGCGATAAATATTTCTTCAAGTGTAAGCGGTATGAACTCAACAAATACAGGATGCAATGAGCCTATAAAGTCTGAGAGAGCGCCCTCGTCTCCACGTGCGATAACCGTGAACAGGCTGCCTCTCTGCTCGAGAGAAACTGTATCAAGCTGTGTCAGCTCTGTCTTTACTTCTTCAAGTCTGTCCTTTTCAAATGACATCTGGATCTTATGGATACCAAGCTTAATGTCATCAAGCCCCGCTTCAAACAGCAGCTGTCCTTTATGAAGAAGCGCAACATGATCGCAGATATCCTCGATTTCCTTGAGGTTGTGGGAAGCGAAAATTACAGTAATGTTCCTGTCGGCAACCTCTTCTGCAACTATCTTGCAAACAGTGCGGCGCATTACGGGGTCAAGGCCGTCAAGGGTCTCATCGCAAAGTACGTACTGAGTGCGGCAGGACAGTCCGAGAAGGAATGAAGCCTGCTTCTGCATACCTTTGGAGAACGTAGCGATCTTGCGCTTATCGTCAAGTCCGAATAAGTTGAGATATTCCTTATACTTCTCATCGGAGAACGTCGGATACACGCTTTTATATAGCTGCATCATATCATATATTGTGCAGTGAGGCAGAAAATACTGATCATCTGACAGGTATACGATATTCTGCTTAACCGCTGGATCTTCCCAAACAGGCATGCCGTCGAATACTACGTCTCCGTCGGTAGGCTTATATATACCGCAAAGAATACGGAGTAGTGTGGACTTTCCCGATCCGTTTGATCCGATAAGTCCGAAGATAGATCCGTTTTCAATCAGAACGGATACTTTATCAAGGCTCCTGACTTCTTCAAAATCCTTAGTGACCGAATCAATTATTATCATCTGTATTGCCTCCTATTTTTCTGTATGCGAGACCTGCCGCTTCAACAAACTCAGCTTCACTGATGCCCGCTGTCTTCATTTCATAGGCGATAGCACGCATTTTCTCAACCAGCTTTTCGTACTGTTCTCCGCGAAGTCCCTTCTTATCGGCAAGAATTATGCTTCCTCGTCCCTGCAGTGACATTATTACGCCTTGGCGTTCAAGCTCAGAGTATGCCTTCTGTATAGTGTTAGGATTGATACCAAGCTCCTTCGCAAGACTTCTGACAGACGGCAACTTGTCATCAGGCTGAAGCTCACCCGTTAGAATGAGATTCTTTATATTATCAACCAGCTGCTCGTATAGCTGTTTTCGATCCCGCAGATCGACTGTGATAAGGCTCAAGTAATTCCCTCCTTTGTATGAACTGTACTATTTGTATTAATACGGTTGCATTATAACATGTAGCAACGCCTTTGTCAACACTTTTTTGATTAAAAATATTGCTTTTTTATTATAATTTGGTATAATTAATATATAAAATATTTAATGGAGCGTTTATGGCAAGAAATAAGAACAATTTCCTTGACTTTTTAAGCGGCACCGGCAATACTAATGTAATATTTGAACCTTTAATGAGTAAAACAAGCTCTGAAGTCCTGATTTGGAGGCGCGGAAAAAAACTTTGGAGTTCCCCCGCAGAGTACATAAGAACACTGGCATCTGTAACCGAGCGAATTGATTCAGACTTCTTCTTTGCTGACATGCGTTTGTTTACTGATGAACAGAAAGATTCTCTTCTTGAAGCAGCTGCTGAAATCAAAGAAGCAGACGACAAGGTTGGCGTTGGATTTATCTGCGACTGTAAAGAGGATGTTGATCTTGCTTCCTCTGTTGCTGACTGTCTCTGTATATACGGAGATGCCACATCCGACAGCATACCCGTCATCAGAATGAACGGAAACATTGAAGATGCAATCAGCCGCGGAGATTCAGGCTGGTTTGCACAGGACAACGCTGCCCACTATCTGGAGGCCTTTGGTGACAGAATCAAAATTATGGGTGGACTCGGTGTTGAATTTGTAAAAAACAGTTCTCCAAAAAAGATCCATTCAGTCGTAGGAAAGCTTGCTGCACAGTATCGCGGCAAATGGGCATGCGGCTCCGGCGGTGTTATTCCCAAGGAGAACTATTATGAGCTCACATCAATGCTCGGCGCATATTCAAAAATTAGATAACATTTTTGAACTTATTATTAATTCAAGCACAAATCTGTTGCATATTTCAGTTTTATGATATATAATCATGAGTAAATAAAATTAAGGAGAACTAAAACTATGTATTACTTCCTCGAAGCTGCAGGTACTGCAAGTGCAGCCGGCAGCGGTATTATGACTATCGTTATGCTCGTTGCAATGGTAGCGATCTTCTACTTCTTCATGTATCGCCCTCAGAAAAAGCAGGAGAAGGAAACCAACAACATGAGAAACAATCTCCAGGTTGGTGACGAGATCACAACTATCGGCGGCATCATCGGTAAGATCATTTCCATCAAGGACGAAACTTGTGTTATCGAGACAACAGGTTCCGGCACAAAGATCAGAATCCTCAAATCTGCTGTTCGCAATGTTGATGTTCACGCAGAGGACGCCGACAAATAAGACTCGCCTCTTTACCTCTTGACGGTTGTGTAATTTTTCATAGCATATCCGAATATGATTTGACAAAGGCTATTTCATACTCGGAGGCTATATGAAAAATCGCAACAAAGTGTCAAGAGGTCTTTTTTTGTCTTGTTTAATTTCTCAAGGTTTCTGGGCGGCGTCATCTTTGATCCTGCTTCTTTTATTCTGTGCTGCAGCACTGTCTATGGATGATCCCGATTCCGTAACAAAACCGCTATCCCTTTGTTCTCTGTACATTGGTGCTGTAGTCGGTGGATTTTCAGCAGTTAAGCTGTCAGACGACGGCGTAATGTCAGGACTCATCTCAGGAGCTATGTCTGCAGTATTGCTCTTTTCTTTGTCCGTCCTTCCCTTTCCCGATTCCGGCATGACCGTTGCAAATTCTGTTATCTTTACGTTGCTTGTTGTTCCGGCATCTGTGCTTGGTGCTTTTATCGGCAAAAAACGAAGCAAAAAGCCAAAGCATGCCGTGCGTCGTCGATAATTTTCTTGATTTTTACACAGATTACTTTGATAAAATTTCCATTCATATTAAGGTCATAAATGCGTCATAATATTAGCGTGAGACAGAAGTCTCGCCGCGAGGTAACAATCTCGCAGAAAACAATTATGATTTGAATGGAGAAAATTATCATGGCAAACAAGAATAGCAACAGAATCGTAGTTCCCGAAGCAAAGGCTGCTATGGAACAGTTCAAGATGCAGGCTGCAAGTGAGGTTGGTGTAAACCTCAACAACGGTTACAACGGCGACCTCACTTCCCGCCAGGCAGGTTCTATCGGCGGTCAGATGGTTAAGAAGATGATCGAAAAGTACGAAAACGATCTTTCCGCAAAATAAGTTAAGTAAATAAAGTACTTCTTTTTCAAACAAAAAGCCCTCAGATTCTTGTCTGAGGACTTTTCCTTTATATTCAATTATTCATTCCAAAGAACAAC
>JAGBGV010000168.1 GCA_017935805.1 Clostridia bacterium
CGCGTAGAACAGTCCCTTTATCAGATTGCGGTTCTGACCGAGGGATGCGCCAACGTCAAGACCGACTCCGGGGCAGGACAGACGGTTTCCGCAAAGTCTTACCGCTTCTTCTTCACCAACGATGTATCCGCCGATGTCAGCCATACCGCCGCCGGGATTTTTGATAAGCGAGCCGATCACTACATCCGCCGCCGCTTCGTTTTCCGCATATGGGGGCAGGTAGCAGGGCTCTGTTGTTTCGGTGAATTCACCGTAGCAGTTGTCCACCATGAAAACAGGCTTCTTTATGTTAAGCTCACGAGCAAATTTTTCTGTGTAATAAGCCGCACGTCTGATCTGCGAGGAGGTAAGTGTAGGTCTGTCCGCATACCCCTTGGAGCGCTGAACGTAAACCACCTTAACACGGTCACCGAACTGCCGGAGTGCCGCGCGAAGTCCGTCCATGTCCATGGGGAAGTCAGGGTCATCCGTCATCTCCACCTTTTCAAACTGCACACCGAAATCCTTGAGAGAGCCGTCACCGATCGGAGCAGTGCCGATGCCGATAACGTCAAGGAGAGTGTCGTAGGGTGTGCCGGTAACCGAGAGCATTACGTCTCCCGGGCGGAGTATGCCGAAAAGTGCCACGGCAATAGTATGTGTACCGGACATAAACGCAGGACGCATAAATCCTGCAGGTGCGCGGAACACCTTTGCGGCAAGGGTGTCGATTATGTCACGGCCGCGGTCTCCGTAACCGTAGCCTGTTGACGGGGCAAACAGCGCCTCTGACACCTCGCATTCTCGGAAGCAGTCCAGAACGTGCTCGGTATTTTCTTCGGAAATTCTGTCAATATCGTTGTAAATATCCGCCATATCACGCTCAGCCTGACGGCAAAGCTCGCGGATGTGCTGGGAAATCTTCATATTTTACTCCGTAAAATCAATGATTGAGAATAATAACAAATAATAGATAAAAAAGAGGAAATATCAACGCATTTGCGCTGATTTGGTGCAAAAAAATAACATTTGTAGTGAATGACAATATGTGATTTTCAATCCAATTCTACTTTTTGATTCCTGAAAGGATGAGAAAAGTATCCACAACGTTCACGAAGTGAACTCATCACTCATAACTTGCCGTAGGCAATCATAACTTATAACTCAGTTCCCTCTCGTCTGCAGCCAGATTAGCAGCACCGTGATGTCTGCCGGGTTGACTCCCGATATGCGGGATGCCTGTCCGATGGTCTCGGGGCGCACCTTTGAGAGCTTCTGTGCCGCTTCGAGTCGCAGTCCGCGGATCTCACTGTAATCAATATCAGAGGGCAGGCGGGTAGTTTCAGACTTCTGCTGACGTGCGACCTCTTCAAGCTGATGCTTGATGTAGCCTTCGTATTTGATCTCCGTCCAGACCCGCTCGCGGATATCCCGTGGCAGCTCCGGTCGGTCTTTATCGTAAGGCGCAGTCATGTCGTAGTCAAGCTGAGGTCTGCGGATCAGCTCCTGCAGGGTCGTGCCGTTGGTGATGGGAGCTGTGCCTCGCTCGGTCAAAAGCTTGTTTATACCGGAGGTGGGACCGATGTTCACATGAGACAGTCGCTCAACCTCGTCCCGCACCGCCTGTGTTCTCGCGAGTGTCGCTTCGTATCGCTCATCGGAAAGAAGTCCTGCGTAGTGACCGTATTTCGAGAGTCTCTCCTCGGCGTTGTCCTGCCTTATAAGTATGCGGTACTCGCTTCGACCTGTCATAATGCGGTAGGGCTCATTCGTTCCCTTTGTCACAAGGTCATCGATCAGCGTTCCAAGATATGATGAGTGACGCGGCAGGATGATCTGCTCCATTCCGCGAAGGTAAAGTGTAGCATTCATGCCTGCGAGGAGTCCCTGTGCCGCCGCTTCCTCGTAACCGGAGGTGCCGTTGAACTGTCCTGCGCCGAAAAGTCCGCGGATCTTCTTGAATTCAAGGGTGCCGCGAAGCTCAAGGGGGTCAACGCAGTCGTACTCAATGGCGTAAGCGTAGCGCATGATCTCCGCGTTCTCAAATCCCTCAAGGGAGTGGAGCATCTCAAGCTGAACGTCCGCCGGGAGAGATGAAGAAAATCCCTGAAGGTATATCTCGTCCGTATCCCAAC
>JAGBGV010000169.1 GCA_017935805.1 Clostridia bacterium
ACAATCGACTCTCACCCGGCATTGTTACCGAACGCAGAAGTATTGATGATATTTATGTATGTGCCGAATGTGGTGTTCCCAAATATCACCCCACGGGAATGGGAATGCTTGCTTTAAAGAAAGAGATATTTGAAGGAGCGCCCGATGTTGTAAAAACGGCAGAAATATTCGGTTGGGGTCATGCCGCGCCCACAGAAATAATTGTCAGTCAAAAAGTATATCAAACAATAACAAAAAACAAGCTGGAGCGTAGCCTTGTTTTTGAACCGATAGAGTTGGTTTAAGTGTTGGTGTCCGGTTATAATGTGGGGAGGAAATTATGCGTATTAAAAATTATTATTTAATTATTTTCGCGGCAGGTGTTATTCTCCAGTTGATCCATTCGTATGTGGACATCAAGGCCATTTGGTATGTAGGTTGCGTATTCATCATTATATCACCTTTTTTGCCTGGCGGATTTTTTCAGATAGACTTCAAAAAATCCCCGAAAAAACAAGGGAAAAAAGAGAATAGTATACAGGGGACGAAAAATAGTACTTCTTCCACAGAAAAAAATTCCAAGCAAGATAATTTTCCTCCATCTTAATGGAAAAACTTTAAACTTGTGGGCGAGTGGGCGCGCTTGAGTGCTCAAAAAACAAGCTGGACCGTAGCCTTGTTTTTTAACCAATAGAGTTGGTTTAAGTGTTAGTACTGTCTTATTTAATTATTGCTCATTGGTGAGTATAAGAGGAGACGCTTATGAAAAACGTGCAGATAGTTTACGACAGTTTATTTGATGATGTGGACGTGATAACTATTCCCGATGATATATATGAAGAGATCGACAGGCTTGCAGAGGAGTTTTTTGGATTGGAAAGCTCCGGAGGATGATTGGGACTATTGGTGTGAGCTGAATGGCAGAAAGGTCCCGATGACCGGTGCAAAGGGATTTGTAAAATGGCTGAACAACTACTATTGCCATGGTGAAGATCAAGCAGCGGTAGTGGAAAAGAATGTGATTTACACCACCGAGTACAAAATGATAGAATTCTGAAATAGGATTTGACTCAGACGGGTACAGCGGATTACAATAACATAAAAAATGACGTAGCATACACTACGCCATTTTTATTTTGATTAAATGAACCCACAGGCTGCGGCGATAATTCCTACAATGATTGCAGCGACGATAACTTTTCCGATTCCGAATCCGCTTTCTGATTTTTCCTTTTCCTGTTTTTGTTTAGCTTCTAATTCTTTTAATTGTGTTATTTTTTCGTCGGTGACATCGTATGTTTCAAATTTCGGAGGTGCAAAATCATCATCAAGCACATTTGCGATCAGTACCGTTTTTGTTCCAAAGGTGACTGTAGTTGCCCACTCTGATTTTTTAAGAGTCGGAACATATTTTACGCTGTGAACCCCTGTTCCGACATTAATAACCTGTCCGTCTTTAATGAGAGAAAACGGATGTCCATCGATCCACAGTGAACCGTTTCCTCTTTTGCTGACTTGACCCATTACATTGACAACGATATATGGCATGATTTGCCCTCCTTAATGTTTATTTATATTAATTATAGTACAAATATTTACTAAAGTCAATAGTAAATATCTTTATTTGATATAATTATAATAATTAGATGTTTGGGAGTGATTGATCGAAGATGAAGTATATAAAAAGGATACGCGATCTTCGTGAGGATCACGACAAAACGCAGACGGAGATAGCCGAGATTCTTGGAACCTCCCAAACCATGTATGCGAGATATGAGCGCGGTGCAAACGAGCTTCCCATACATCATCTTGTAAAATTGTGCAAATACTATGGTGTGTCATCTGATTACATTTTAGGTCTTGATGATGAATTAACAAAGAATACAAATACAAAAAAATGACGTAGCATACACTACGCCATTTTTATTTTGATTATTTTAGAAGATGGGGTATCCTGCGTTTGTGTGAGCCTCGAACAGCTCGTCGCAGAGGGACACGATCTCGTCTGTTGACAGCTGTGCGCCTGTGTGGGGGTCCATCATTGCTGCCTGATAGATCTTTTCCTTGTTCATTGTATGTGCCGCCTCGATGGTGAGCATCTGAGGGTAGATGTTAGAGGAGTTCATTGCCGCAAGCTGAAGGGGGAGCTCGCCTACGTATGTAGGATGGATGCCCTCACCGTCAACCAGACAGGGAACTTCTACGCACGCGTCATAGGGAAGGTTGGTGATCACGCCGCGGTTGAGCACGTTGCCGCCGATCTTGTAGGGCTTGTTTGTGTAGATCGCTTCCATAATATGTGACGCATATTCGCTGGATCTTGTATGCTGGATCTTTCCGCCTGCAATAAGCTCTTCATACTGCTTCTGCCAGCCTGCGATCTGATTTACACAGCGGCGGGGGTACTCATCCAGCGGAATATTGAACTTCTCGATAAGGTCCTCTCTGCCTGCCTTGATGTAGAAGGGGTTGTACTCGGAGTTGTGCTCGCTGGATTCTGTGCAATAGTAGCCCAGCTTGTCGATATAGTCGTAGCGAACCATGTCGGTGTGCTTTTCTCTTGCGTTCTTCTCCTTTGCGAGGCGTCTGATCTCGGGATAAAGGTCAACTCCGTTCTTGTCGCGCACCTCAAGCAGCCATGCCATGTGGTTAATGCCTGCGATTTTCTCGTGGAGGCCGTCAAGCTTGTCCTCAATGCCGAGACCGCGTAAGAGAGTGGATGTGCAGATCTGTACGCTGTGGCACAGACCGACAGTCTTTACTCCTGTGTGGCGGAGCATATATCCTGTAAGCATTGCCATGGGGTTTGTGTAGTTGAGGAACCATGCGTTCGGGCACACCTCTTCGATATCGCGTGCAAAGTCCTTCAGCACGTGGATAGTGCGAAGCGCTCTGAATATGCCGCCGATGCCAAGTGTGTCACCGATTGTCTGACGGAGACCGTATTTCTTCGGGATCTCAAAGTCGATAATGGTGCAGGGGTCGTACAGACCAACCTGGATAGCATCTACTACGAAGTCGGCACCGCGAAGTGCGTCCTTGCGCTTTTCTACGCCGAGATATTTCTTGATCTTTGCTTTACCGCCGTTGATTGCGTTGTTCAGCATGGTGATGAGAAGATAGGACTCCTCAAGTCTGTGAGAGTCGATGTCATAAAGAGCAATCTCCATATCATGGAACGCGTCGCAAAGCATGGTGTCACCGATTACGTTTTTGGAGAATACGGTACTGCCCGCTCCCATAAATGTCAGTTTCATATATATCTCCTTTTGGGATTTATTGTTATTACAATTGTAACACGGGATAATTCTCATTGTCAATAGGCATAATCTACTTGATGCTGTCAATCTTCCACCTTGACACGGCGCAAGATTTATTCTATAATTATCCTATAACACAGTGGAGGTCGGAAATGGAACAGAACAAATTATTCTCCCCCATGGCTTTGAGGTCGGTATTTTCGTGGGAGCGTGTCATCTGCCGCATTATTGCCGCATGGTGTACCTTTGCCGCGATAACTGCATTTGGCAGTGGCAATTTCTACGATATTTCCTTTGCACAGGACGTTACCCTTGGGGAGGTATGCCTGTCTGTTCTTCTGCTGTTTGTGATGTACTCTGCTGTGAATTTCGTGCTTGTGAAATTCGAGACAGACTCCTGGTTTCTCATGGCGGCGGCTTCGGTTTGTGTTGCACGCTGGCTGATAAAATACAACAATGCCGCAAATAGCACGCTTTTCACCTTGGCTGTGATTGCCGCGTATTTGCTGTTCTGCGTGTATTTCGTTAATCGTAACGAGTTGTTATTCTCAAAAATACAGCCGAAAAACAAGCTTGTTACGGGGACAGTCATAGTTCTCGGTATCGCAAGCGGTGCAGTTATTGCAGTCGTTACTTGCCTCAGATACATTACATTTGCCGCACCCAATTTTGATTTCGGTCTGTTCTGCAATATGTTTTACCACATGAAGGAGACCGGGCTTCCCCTTGTGACCTCGGAGCGCGACGTGCTCATGTCCCATTTTGCCGTGCATCTTTCCCCGATTTACTACCTTCTCCTTCCGTTTTACTTTATTTTCCCCACTCCTCTGACCCTGCAGATCGGGCAGGCAGTGATCATTGCATCGGGTATCATTCCCGTTATGCTCCTGTGCCGCCACTTTAAGCTGTCAGGCAAGGTGACTGTGGCAATGTCGCTGATATATGCTCTTTATCCTGCGCTTTCCACCGGCTGCTTCTATGACATTCATGAAAACTGTTTCCTCGCGCCCTTGCTTTTGTGGGTGTTCTACTTCTTTGAAAAGGAGAAATACCTGCCGATGTATATCTTCGTTTTCCTTGTGCTCATGGTCAAGGAGGACGCGGCGGTGTATATCATCCTGTTTGCGCTGTATGTGATGCTGTCTCGCAAAAAGTTCATCCACGGCGGTATCATGGCGGTAGGTGCGGCGGCATATTTTGTCCTTGCGCTGCATATTCTCACTACCCTCAGCGGAAATTATGCAGAGCTTTACGCGGACGCAAGTGCGAAACCTGCCATTGCGGGACCTATGGTGAACCGATTCGACAACTTGATGCTTGACAAGGATGAAGGGCTGATCGGTGCGGTAAAAACTGCCCTTGTGAATCCCGGGTATCTGCTTACGCAGCTGTTCACCACTTCAGACGGCGGCTGGGCGAAGATCGTGTATGTGCTCGAGATGTTTTTGCCTCTTGGTTTTCTGCCCTTCTGCACAAAGAAGCCCTCACGCTGGCTGCTTATCGTTCCTGCGCTGACGAATCTTCTTACATATTATAAGTATCAGTATGATATCGGATATCAGTACCATTTCGGTATCTCCGCGTTCCTCATTTATGCGGCGATAGTGAATCTGCCCGACATCAAAGCCCCCACCCGCAAGACGCTTATTACCATTGCTGCCGCGGCTTGCTGTTGTTTCTACGTTGTGTCGGTTATCCCCACGGTCTCCTCTTATGTCGAGAGATGGGACAAGGGCAAGGACACATACCGTGCACTTGAGGAGATGCTTGACACGATCCCCGAAGAAGAATCGGTTTGTGTGCCGTCCATGTTTGTTGCTCATCTTGCTAACCGAGACGAAATTTATGCCCAGAATTATCACGGCAACGAGGCGGACGTGGATGTTGTGGTCCTTGATATCCGCACAAAGGTAGACGAGAAAACTCTTAACGCTTATCTGAACGCCGGCTACACTGTACGAGAGGAATACCCGAAGCTGGTTATGATACTTGAACGGGGCGAGTCTGTGGAGTGAGGCTAACAAAAAAAGAAAAAATTCTCGGTCTGCGTACTTGCAGTAGAGAAGACGTAAAAATGTATTCCATAAATGGGGAGAGTGATCAATTTGATTCCTCTCCTCTTTTTTCAACCATTGGTTTAATTGATTAGAAATCTATCGAAACACTATTGACGAAAAGTGATTAGATGTGTATAATATCAGTGTGGTCACATAATACATAAGCCATTAAAGGAGAACGTGACATGACTTATTTAGAAATTGATAAAGCAATGGTTGAAATTACCCACCAAAAATGTGCTGAATGCAAAAGTAGATTTGATGCCGTAGCGAAAGAAAATGTTACTGAAAGAAAAGCTCTGCAGCTTGAATACGGAATGTATACTTTCTGTGGAAATTGCGGCTTGCTGTTCAACACAACGGGAGAAAGAAAAATTATACAAATCAGACGAGGTTTTATCGAAAAGCAGCTGAACAAATATCCTCGGCTTAATTCTGTTTATCAAACACTCACTGAGGAAGAAAAACTGCGTTTTATGGCGGCTCTGCAAGCAGAATTATATCTTCGTGATCAGTGGCTCATTAAGCAATATGAGGAGCTCAACGCAGCGGAAAAATCGGGAGATAACAAAAAGGTGTTTGAGTTCAGGATAAAAGTCGGAGCGGCCAAAAATATGTTTGATCTGTGGGAAGCCT
>JAGBGV010000170.1 GCA_017935805.1 Clostridia bacterium
CTCTTCCGATCTAAGTGCCGCCACTTCCGACAACATTACGCAGCCGTATCCGCCGGAATACAGTCTCGGTCCGTGCTGGAAATAACTGTAGTCAGGCTGAATTCCCTCCTGCCCGGATTTTGAGATGTAAATAGACGAGGTAGCGCGATCTATTGCATACTTTACGACATCAATATCATCGGTCAGCACGCCGTATTTTATTGTGTTCGTTACGCCCCACATAAGGTTAGCACCTGTCCAGCGAAGAGCACTCTTGTTGAACATGAATGTGCCTCGCTTGAGTATCTCCAGAGCCTTCTGTCTATGCTTTTCATCAATGATCCCGTCCATCTTGAAGAGAATTGATGTTACAACCATTGACATCGCTATCTCATTATGCCACCAGTTTGACGCTATGAAATCATGATGAAACCAATAGTCAAGGGCAGAATATATCCTCTCTAAGTATTCCTTGTCGTTTTGGAGCCTGTCCTTGCCAAATGCAGAGATCATTTCATTGATCCTCGACATATGGTTGTATGTATCCCATGATCCCATGGTTCGGTCGGCGTAATTTATATCTGTCCAATAGTACAGTCCGGTCTCAGGATCAACTGCCATACTGTCGTAATACATATTTGCAGCGGACACAGCCTCTTCCGAGTGATACTCGCCCCATGCGCCGCGGATATATTTTTCTTTGAGTTTTGCCAGCATATATTTCTCCCGATGAGTCAGTAGTTATAAACAAAAGGAGGAGATGTCTCCTATGAAACGCTCTCCTCCACATGTTAAGTATTTATCAGAATCTGTAGATATCGCCTGTCTTAGCAGATGTGTAGATACCCTCGAGGATCTGAGTGATGCAGTAAGCCTGCTCGGGAAGAACGGTAGGATTCTTCTGTTCGCGAACAGCCTTGATCCACTGGTATGCTTCCTTATCTGCAGGATTGTTATCGTCTACACCCTCGTAGAATGCAGCGCCGCCTGCCTGGAAGCTGGGCTCGAATGTGTACTGTCTGTTCTGACGGATACCGTTGATGTGAACGCCGCCGAACATATCTGCACCAGCCTTTGTACCGCAGATCATGCAGCAAGCCTCGCGTACTTCAAGTGTGTTAAGTGCCCATGCAGCGTCGAGAGAGATAGTAGCACCGTTTTCCATTACGATGAAGCCGAATGCGGAGTCTTCTACAGTGAACTTTTCAGGATCCCAGTTGCCCCACGCGTTGCCCTGCTCGGTGGAGTTGTTGAGAGCGTGGTAAGCTGTACCTACGCAGTACTTGGGCTTGTAGTTGTTCATGAGCCAAAGTGTAACGTCAAGAGCGTGTGTACCGATATCGATAAGGGGACCGCCGCCCTGTTCATACTCGTTGAGGAATACGCCCCATGTGGGAACTGCACGGCGACGAACTGCACATGCTCTTGCAAAATAGATGTCACCGAATGTGCCGATCTCTGCTTCATGCTTCAGGTACTGAGCCTGTGCTGTCTGTCTGGTCTGATAACCGATAGTGAGCATCTTGCCTGTTCTCTTGGAAGCGTCAAGCATCTTCTTTGCTTCTACAGAATTGATAGCCATAGGCTTTTCGCACATTACGTGCTTGCCTGCCTCAAGTGCATCAACTGTGATAAAGCTGTGAGCGCGGTTAGGTGTGCAAACGTGAACTACGTCGATGGTCTTGTCCTCGAGAAGTTCCTTATAATCTGTATAAACCTTTGCGTCTTCTGTTCCGAACTGCTTCTTTGCAGCTGCTGCTCTTTCTTCGATAAGGTCACAGAATGCAACCATTTCTACGCCCGGAACCTTCTTGAGGGAGGGCATATGCTTACCGTTTGCGATACCGCCGCAGCCAATAATACCAACTCTGATGATATCTGATGCGTTCATTAACTTATCCTCCGGATAATAAAAATTTCATTTTTGCCGTGCTTTTTTCAACAAAGTCACTCAAATTATATAATAGAACATTTTGATGCTATTTTCAAGACTAACGCGTTTTTTTCTATCACGCTAAAGCGTTTTTGTATGATTGCACAATGTTGACGGTTGTAATTTGTGCAAGATTGCAGAAAAGGCAGAGAACCGTCGTCTCCGCCTTTTGATGATTATTTGCTTGTTGTGTTGACTCTTTTTATTACCAGTCCAAGCTTACCCTGCACCTCACCCGACCAGATAATGTGTCTCGGGCATTTGTCCACACATATATCACATCCCGTGCATTTTGAGTAATCTATGTGTGCCATGCAGTTGTCAACGGTAATCGCGCCTGTAGGACAGTTCTTCTCGCATATCTTGCAGGCAATACAGCCTACATCGCACACCTGACGTGTAATCTTGCCCACGTTGTCGGACATACAGCCAACCCAGTGCTTACTGTCAAAGGGAATAAGCTTGATAATGCCCTTGGGACAAACATTGGCGCACACACCGCAGCCCTTGCACTTTGTGTAGTCAACTACCGCAACGCCGTCTTCAACAGTGATCGCGTCGAAAGGACATGCCGCCACGCAGGTACCAAGACCTACGCATCCGTTAGGACAAAGCTTGTCACCGCCGCCGATCTTCGCAGCAGCAACACAGTCAGCCACGCCCTCATAGACGTACTTCTTTCGTGCCAGCTCATGCGTACCGGAGCACATGACCTGCGCCCTCATTCGAACAGCAGAGGCAGCCTCAACGCCCATGATCTCAGCTATCTTTTCAGCTACCTCAGCACCGCCAACGGTACACTGTGTAACCTTTGCCTCTCCTGCAGATATAGCTTCCGCAAGTGCCGCACAACCGGAAAATCCGCATCCGCCGCAGTTTGCTCCTGGCAAGCACTCGTTTATCTGCTCCGCAACTTCGTTTTTCTTTACTGCAAATACCTTTGTTGCCACGGCAAGAAGCGTTCCCGTAGCAACACCGAGGGCGATAAATACTATAACGGGTAAAATGATCGTTTCAAACATATCACACCCTCCTTAAAACTTCATACCGGAGAATCCGGAGAATGCCATAGCCGCCAAGCCTGCGGAAATAAGCAGGATCGGGAAGCCGCGGAAAGCCTTCGGAGGCTCGGCAAACTGCAGTCTTGAGCGAACACCTGCAAATATTACTATTGCAAGTGTAAAGCCGATTGCCGCAGAGAAGCCGAATACAACGCTCTCGGGGAAGGAATATCCCTTTTCGATATTAACAAGAGCTGAACCGAGAACGGCACAGTTTGTTGTGATAAGAGGGAGATAAATACCGAGAGAACTGTACAGCACAGGGATGAACTTACGCAGGAACATCTCAATGAACTGTACAAGTGTTGCGATCACAAGGATAAATGCGATGGTTTTGAGGTATTCCATCTTTGCGGGAACAAGAACCAGGTGATACACAGCCCATGTTGCCGCAGAGGATACTGTCATAACAAATGTTACCGCCATACCCATGCCAAGTGCAGTGGACGGCTTATCCGATACGCCAAGGAAGGGACAGCAACCGTAGAATCTGGAGAAAATAAAGTTCTCCGTAAGGATCGCTGTGAACATTATTAAAAAGATGTTTTCCATACCGATCCTCCTTATTCTTTCTTGCCGACTTCGGCATTGGGTCTGTTGATAAAGTGTCTCTTCTTCTCAAGCTTTGCGAGATATTCGGAGTAGTAACCGTGCTCTGCCGCGTCGGATTTCAGATCATCAATACGTCCCTTTTCAGCAGACATACTGCGGATCTTCTGAACAAGAGCAATAATGCAGCCAAGTGTAAGGAACGCGCCTGTAGGCATAAGGAAGATCGTCGCAGGTGAAAACCAGTCGCCAAGAATCTGCACGCCACCTGTTCCGTCGGAGCCTGCAAACAGCATTCCGCTTCCGAGAAGCTCACGGACAGCAGCAACCGCGATGAGCGCCGCCATAAATTCGAGTCCCGTACCAAGACCGTCAACGATTGAACGGAGAGGACTGTTTTTCGACGCAAATGCTTCGGCTCTTGCAAGCAGTATGCAGTTTACAACGATAAGCGGGATAAACAAGCCGAGGGATGCATCAAGTGCCGGGAAAAACGCCTTGATAAGCAACTCAACCGTTGTAACAAATCCCGAAATGATAACTATGTACGCCGCAATTCGCACCTGCTTCGGTATGAACTTGCGGAGCAGTGAAATAAACAGGTTTGAGAATATCAGAACAGCAGTGGTTGCCGCGCCCATACCGATAGCGTTCGACACAGAGGTCGTGGTCGCCAATGTGGGACACATACCGAGAAGCTGTACGAATATTGGGTTATTTGTAAGTATTCCTTCTTTGAATACTGCGCCAAGTGATCCTTTTTTCATAAAGCTCCTCCTTTCACTGCATCATTCTCGCAGCTCTTGCCGCGTTATCGTTTTCGGTTATTTCAAATACATCCACCTCTACTGCGAGAGCCTTGTCAACAGCCTCAATCACAGCCTTGGAGCTGAATGTTGCTCCCGAGATAATGTCAACATCCGCTTCACCTGCCTGTCCTACAAACCGTGAGAGGAAGGATTCGCCCTGTACCTTTGTACCGATGCCGGGAGTTTCGGACATGCTGACGATCTTGACGCCGTAGACCGCGCCTGTCGGATCAATGCCGACCATTACGTTCACATCTCCGCCAAAGCCCGAGCCGGTAGTGTTTACGCAATAACCGATGGGCTCTCCGTCCTTGTAAACAATGTAAACATCATCGCCTGCATCATTGATGTATTCTTTTGTTTCATTTCCTTCGGGGAATATCGCAAGTATCGCCTTTTGCTGCTGATTTGCTGTATTTTCCGCGATCTTGTCTTTTGTAATATTGTTTACCACCGCAAGAAGCAGTGCAATGCAAGTGCAGATAAGAGTCAGCACCATCACCAGTTTCAAAAGATATGCGGGAGAGTTCTGCTCTCCACTGTCGTCGCTGTCAGAATCATCCTCCGGTGCGGGAGTCTCCTCTGTCTCGGGCTCCTCCGGCTCGGGCATTCTTGTCTCTTCATCTTTCTGCTTTTCTTTTTCCGATGGTTTATCCGATTCAACATCCGGCACTACCGTGTCAGCAGGAAGAAATTCAAGCTCCGCAGTCTCTACTGCAGTAACTTCATTTTCATTTTCCGGAGTAGTAAAGTTCATTTCATTATTCTTATTTTCCATTAGCCTTACCTCCGAATCTGCGTGGCATTGTCGCCTTGTCTATATACCATACAAGCATATTCATAATGAGTATCGCAAAGGATACGCCCTCTGGATAGCTTCCGAAATAGCGGATCATCACAGTGATCACGCCGCATCCGAAGCCGTAGAGCAGTCTGCCCCTCGGGGTAACGGGAGAGGTTGCATAGTCTGTTGCCATGAAGAATGCACCTATCATAAGACCGCCCGCAAACACCTCATAAAGCATGAATGTAAGTGCGGAAGCGTCACCGCGAGCAAACAGCAGAGTCAGAACGGCAACTGTGCCGATGTATGCCACGGGAATATGCCATGTGATAACCTTTCTGACAAGCAGGTATATGCCTCCTACTGCAAGAAGTACAGCGGAAACCTCACCGATACATCCGCCGATGTTACCCATGATCATGTCAGTGATGCCGACGCCGGGGATCTCTCCCGCCTTGAGAGATGCGAGAGGAGTTGCGCTTGCAATAATGTCGCTCTCTGCCATTTCCCATGCAAGTGAGTTCACACGGCTGCCGGGAGCTGTATACGCACCGGAGGACATCTTGCTTGCCCATGCGGAGAACAGGAATACTCTCGCCGCAAGAGCAGGGTTAAGGAAGTTCTTACCAATGCCGCCGAAAAGCTGCTTTACTACAACTATCGCAAAGAAAGCACCGATTATCGGCATCCAAAGGGGAACTGAAACAGGCAGATTCATCGCGAGAAGCAAGCCTGTTACCGCCGCCGACATATCTCTTATTGTCACCGTGCGATGGAGTATCTTCTGCGCAAGTGCTTCAAATCCCACGCACGTGCCTACTGACAGTACTCCGAGAACAAGTGCACGCCAACCGAATATGTACACACCCCACACAAATGCGGGCATGAGAGCAATGAGCACCTCAAACATAACGGTAGCGGTGGTTTCAGGACTCTTGATATGAGGAGACGGAGCTACCGTTAATACCTTGGGCATCTCGATCTTCTTTTTTGCCGGTGCAGCCTGTGACTTAGGAGTCTCGCTTGCTGCAACGGGTGTATTTTTTACGTTGTTGTCCATAGACACCTCGTTAAATGCTTATTTCTTTGGATTCAGCGCGGCAAGTCTGCTCTTTTCTGTTCTGATAGCAGCCTTGGCAACTCTGATATGCTGAACGATCTCAACGCCGCCTGGGCAGTTGTATGAGCATGAGCCACATTCAACACAGCTCATAGCACCGTACTTTTCCGCGTTTTCAATATCGTTTACCATTGAGAACTGTGCAATGTACATGGGCATCAGGTGCATCGGACAGTGGTTGATACATCTACCGCAATGGATGCACACGGGCGGGGGTGCATTCTTTCTGCCAAACTTATCTGACAGCACCAGTATCGCACTTGTGGATTTGGTAATAGGCATCTCGGGATCCCACTGCGCCGCACCCATCATCGGTCCACCGCTGACGATCTTCTTCGGTTCTTTAATAAGTCCGCCGCAGTATGCGATAAGATCGGAAAAGCTGGTGCCTATGGGAACGAGCAGATTTTTCGGACGCTTTACACAGTCGCCGTCAACTGTAACGATACGGGATGTAAGGGGAGTACCGAACGCAAATGCCTTATATATAGCGGAGCAGGTTTCAGGGTTAAAGATAACACAACCCACGTCAGCTGGGAGCTTACCTGTAGGTACTTCTCTGCCTGTAAGGGCGTAGATCAGCTGTCTCTCGTCTCCCTGGGGATAATTGGTCTTCAGTACCTTAACGGAGATCATCTTGCTGTTTTCGGTGAGCTTTTCAAGGATCTTTATAGCATCCTGCTTGTTGTCCTCAATGCCGATGTATGCCGTTCCGATACCAAGCGCCTTGAGAAGTATCTTGATACCGTTGATAACAGTTGTGGGCTGTTCAAGAAGCAGTCTATGGTTTACCGTAATAAAAGGCTCGCATTCAGCACAGTTGATAATAAGCTTGTCTACACGGCCAATAGCTGATTTCAGCTTCGCATATGTAGGAAATGCCGCGCCACCCATACCTGAGATTCCGGCTCTGCGGATAATTCTGATCAGCTCATCTGATGTAATATCCGTCAGCTTTGTTGTAGTGGGCTTGTTATCGGAGCACAGCTCGTTCATCATATCATTTTCAATAACGATATGCTCAACCGATGCACCTGAGGGAATCAGCTTCTTAACTATATCAATAACCGTACCTGACACGCTTGAATGAGCGGGACATCCGAGGGCACTGTCCGGCACCTCACCAATCACCTGTCCTACAGTTAC
>JAGBGV010000171.1 GCA_017935805.1 Clostridia bacterium
CGGAATATTCCCCCTTACATGGCGTCATAGCGGTGAGCCCGCAGAGCAGTTTATCAACACGGCAGGCGTGCCTTGCGTTGACGCTCTCGTGAGAGCCGCGATGTACTTTGATTCCGAGGAATATCTCGCAGCCGCAAAGCTGATTTTCTCGAGATACTACGACTACCACATGAAGACCTTCGACCGTCACTTCTCCCGTGCAACCTTTGACGCAAAGTGCGAGGATAAGGAAGCGGGAATCTACGTTTTCTGCGCGGCGGCTGACCTTTACAAGGCTACAGGCGACGACTTCTACAAGGAAGCGGCAGATGACGCGGCAGACTGGCTCCTCACATTCGTGTTCTTCTGGGAGATCGGATTTTTGCCGGGCAGCCAGTGCGACACAAAGAACTTCAAGTCTCTCGGCTGGCCGGGAGTGAGCGTGCAGAACCATCACCTTGACGTGTTCTTCCCCACATGGGAGATGTACGAGTACGGCAAGGCTACCGGCAACGAAAAGATCATGCACATGGCTCTATGCGTGGCACAGGCGCTGACCTACGGTGTGTGCACATATCCCGGTGAGTGGGGATTCACAGTCATCGGTGAGCAGGGTGAGCAGTATTACCACACCAACTATTTCCAGGGCTGGTATCCCGATCTTCTGAATAATCTTCACTTTTGGAGAGGTAAGATGAGAACATGGAACCCCTCATGGATCACAGCGCAGGTGCTTCAGTCATCCCTCAAGTTCGTGGAAGACGGACGGGAATAATTCAAAACGAGGTTGCAATATGAAAAAAACAATACTTTGCATTATCCTCTCGCTTATGGCGGTTCTCTTTATCTCCTGCTCTGACGGAGAGTCGTCGGGGGGCAGAAACAGCAAGAGCAGCGGCGGGGATAAGCAGCTTGAGCAGATCGCGGAGCTTAGCGCGGAGGCTGTGAAGGTAAAGGTACACGAGGTCAACAAGCGCAACGATACATACGGCTACGCTGAGGTGACCATAACCATGCCTGACTACACCGAGCTGTTCGAGGACGCTTTCAAAAAATCCGATCCCGTGGGTGCTGTAGCAAAGGCACTGAAGTCCAAGGACTACGACAAAACGGAATTTGACACAACGGTGCCTGTAACCTTTGACGAAAAGGGCAAGGAGACCGTTCACTCCGAGGACGAGATCAGAAAGCTTCTTGAAGCGGAGCTTATCAAGGCACTCAATGCCGTTTATGAGGAGGAAGAGCGATGAAAAAACGACTGTTTTCCGTTGTTCTTGCGCTTCTCATGTGCGTAACTGTCCTGCCGATGTCAGTTTTTGCCGATTCCGGTGAGATACTCTACTCGGACGAGGACATTGAGGAGCTGTTCTACGAGTTTGAATATCTTTCAGATATGATCGAGCCCATGTTCGGCAACAAGGAGGGCATCGCTTATTGGAAATATGCCCGCGACATGGAAGCCAAAAAGGCCATGAGCGCGCTGATCGACGCATCCTGTGCAATACTCGGCGAAACTGCTGACAAGGAATACTACACCGAGGTCCTTGTGAACATGATCGCGCTGATGGAGCATGATATGTCACAGCAGATCGAGAAGCAGGGGCAGCTTGACAATCTCAAGACCGGTGCGGACTATGCTTACAGCGTGTTTGACATAGGTCTGACCGTTGCCGGACTTGACGACGAGGCGAAGAAGGTAACTGATACCCTCAAAGCAGTAGTCGGCGGCGGGGAGCTTATCTTCAACTCTCGCGCACACTTGAAATATTACGAAAATATCGTCCGCAACTATACTACAGCGGAGAATTTCCTCAGCGCTGTAAACGAGTACTCCGATAACGAGCTGCTCAGCGAAGCGGCTTCAGAGCTTTTGTCTGCCAACGAGCTGCTATTCAAGGAGAGACTTGAGGTAGCGAGCAGCATCAGCGGAGACACGGTAACTTATCTTGCGAAGAACTTCCTTGATGATTTCGGCTTCGGCTTGCTGAAGGGGCTCAAGGAATACAAGAATGACCAGGCAATCAAGAATTACGTTGATTTTGGTGAGCAGGCATACAACGCACTTGACGGACTCATCTCCACAGGTGAGGCGGTGTTCAAGACCATGCTTCTTGGCGGAGACGTACTTTTCGGCACCACCAACACCTTCAAGCGCCACGTTGAAATGGAGACTATGGCTGACATAGCGGAGGCGCTTGTGGCGGCTTACGAGGATGTCGCAGTCACCACAAGCATGCCATCATCCACACTTTACGGAAACATCCGCAAAAAGTGCGACATATACAAGATGCTCCTGACCACTCATGCCCGCGGCGAGTATCTGATATACAGCCTGAAAACAAAGGATGGCGGACTTCTCTCCGTTCTCTCAAATTGGGTAGACGAATATCTGAAGGACGAGGACTCCACCGTGAAAAAGTGGTATGACAACCAGACAGACTACTTCGAGGACTACTACGGTCAGATAGATGCGCTGTTCGCAATTCTCTCGAAGCAGAAATTTGTTGTACACAAGGGCTTTGAGCTTCACGACGGATTTATAGTGGAAATTGAGCAGAAAACAGAGGTCCCCGAGGGATACGTGGGCATCTACTCTTACGCGGACTTTGCGAAAATTGCGGAAAGCTGCCCTGAGAATACCACATTCACAAGCCTCAGGATCCACGACAATGAAGTAAATACCGCAAACTATATTTTGATGAACGACATCACCTTCCCGGCGGAGTATCAGTCGGCAGGTGCGTTCTACGGCACACTTGACGGCAACGGCTACACTATGTATGGGGTGTCAAAGCCTTTGTTCCTGTACGCCACTGCAATGGTGCACAATCTGGGCATTGAGGTGAACTACACCACCGCTGACTATAAAAAAGAGTCCTCTTACGGTGCTATTGCCCGTTATCAGATGGGATGGGCGAAGGGGGATCTCATAATCGACAACTGCTTTGTAAAGGGTAAAATTTCGGTTCATGCCGATTCCGGAAAATTCGGTGCGCTGGTGGGAGACGGTGACGATGTCGTTATCACAAACTGCTACAGCGAGGCTGATATTGATGTAAAGACCCGTCAGTCCTCTTACGTAGGCGGAATTTGCGGCAACAACGCATCTGTTCAGAACTGCTTCAACACGGGAGATATATCCCTTTACACAACAGGCGAAAACACCCTTCAGGTATCCTCAATGGACGTTCACGCAGGCGGTATCTTAGGCTACAACGCCACCTTCAATGTAGTCAACTGCTATAACACAGGCGACGTTGACATTGATGTTCCCATGGGATTCCATGTATACGCAGGCGGTATCGTCGGATTCAGCTACGGTATGCGCAGCAACACTCGCATCACAAGCTGCTACAACACGGGAGATATTTCCGTTGACTGGCAGGCGGCATATGATACCTCGGAGGATTACCTCTACGCTCTTGACCCGAAATTCGGTGCAGGGGGTATCCTTGGCGGTGCGGGTGAGAATCATTACATTGAGAAATGCTACAACACGGGCAGTGTCAGCGGTGAGCTGTTCACAGGCGGCATCGTGGGAATGCTGGGCGACTCCTACTACGGCTCGGAGATCAGCGACTGCTTCAATCTGGGTGCGGTGTCCGGCGTTATGTACGTAGGCGGCTTCCTTGGATTTGGCGGCAAAGGAATAAAGATCAGCAGAAGCTACAGCTACTGTACCGTTTCGGGCGGTATGCATATGGGTGTGATCGCCGCTGAACTGAAGGATGCGGAGGAATCACTGACAGATTGCTATTACCAAAGCGGATACGCGGCAACACCTCTTGGGGTGATGTACTCCGGTGCACAGCCTCTCACCGAGGAGCAGATGGCTGACCGTGCATCTTACGAGGGATTTGACTTCCGCGGTGTATGGAGATTCCGTGAGGGAGATACTCTGCCCACGCTCAAGCAGTGATATCACACTTGACCGGGAATAAAATTTTGTGTATAATAAGAAAAAACGAAAGGCAAGGAAATAATCATGGATATTAAGGCAAAGATCAACGAGCTTGTAGAAAAGATAAAGGGAGACAAGAACCTTCTTGCAAAGTTCAAGGCAGATCCCATTAAGACTATCGAATCCATTATCGGAATCGACCTTCCCGACGAAAAGTTAGAGCAGGTTGTTGACGGTATCAAGGCGAAGATCGCTGTTGACGATATCGGCGATAAGCTTGGTGACCTCGGTGACAAGCTGGGCGGACTCTTCGGAAAGAAATAAAACAAAAAAGGCCCGAGAGGGTCTTTTTGAGTTATGGACTATGGGTTATTAGTGATGAGTGATAAGTGACGGTGACTTTTTTTGTCAAACCCGTCCTTGTACTTGACATAATTCGCCAAAGAGAGTATAATATATAGAGTAAAAAATACATACCCGAGAGGGTAAATGGAGGAATACATAAATGGCAAAGGTACTTATCGAAACAAGTGCTCGTCACGTACATCTTTCCGAGGAGCACATCAAGGCTCTGTTTGGAGAAGGCGCAACTCTCACACACAAGAAGGACCTGTCCCAGCCCGGTCAGTTCGCTTGCGAAGAAAGAGTAACTGTTGTTGGTCCCAAGAAGTCCATCGCTAACGTAATCATTCTCGGACCTGCTCGTCCTGCTACACAGGTTGAGGTTTCCCTCACAGATGCTCGTACACTGGGCGTTAACGCTCCTATCCGTGAATCCGGCGACATCGCAGGCAGCGGCGGATGCAAGCTCGTTGGCCCTGCAGGTGAAGTTGAGATCACAGAAGGCGTTATCGCTGCAAAGCGTCACATCCACCTTACACCCGCTGACGCTGAAGAAATGGGTGTTGAGGACAAGGAGATCGTTTCCGTTAAGTTTGACGGCGAGGGCAGATCTATCGTATTCGGTGATGTTGTTGTTCGCGTAAGCCCCAAGTTCGCGGCTGCTATGCACATCGACACAGACGAATCCAACGCTGCTGCAGCTTTCGGCACAGTTTACGGCGAGATCGTAAAATAAGAAATAAGCACAACAAGAAAGACCCTTCGTGGGTCTTTTTTAATTATGTATGAGGAGTTGTTTGGTAGGACGGGGGGATCTCCCGCCGCTTCAAACAAGCGCAAACTACACCCCTTTTTCGCCGCTTTACTATACCACTTCGGCTAAC
>JAGBGV010000172.1 GCA_017935805.1 Clostridia bacterium
AATTTGCTCTTTGGATATGTTTTATTGCAGTCCGAAAAGGAGAGAAGCGTATGTGGGATAGGGCCAGTCCTTTTCCGCTGTGAGGTACTCCGCTTCATCGCATGAGGTGCGAAGATCGTTCATTTTCGGGATGATCTCGTCCTTCATATAGAACGCGCGAACGGTTTTGTCTTTTCTCTCTGATACTCCCTCAAGAGAAGCCTCAAGAGAAGCCACCTTATCATAAATATCACAGGTGATCTTGTTAAGCCGCGACGCCATTTTCTCTTCGTAAACAGCGGGGATTCCGAGTGCCTTCTTTGCGTTTCCGGCTTCACATACTTCCTTTGCGTATGTGGTGATTGCGGGAAGTATTTCCTTGTACACCATATCAACCATTACCTTGGCTTCGATGCGGATAGTCTTGGAGTAGTTTCCGAGTGTGATCTCATATCTGGACTTCATCTCCGTTTTTGTGTAAACGTGATGACGGGCAAACAGTTCAACATTCTTCTCGTCAAGGAAGCGCTGGAGTGCCTCGGGAGTGGTCTTGAGATTGAGCAGACCTCTCTCCTCGGTTGCCTCTTTTATCCATGCATCATCATAGCTGTTGCCGTTGAAGATGATACGCTTGTGCTGCTTTATTGTATTGCGAATGAGCTTGTTGAGTGCTCCCTTAAAGTCTGCCTGACCTTCGAGAGTGTCAGCAAACTGACGGAGAGATTCCGCAACTGCTGTGTTAAGGAATGTGTTGCAGTCACCGATAGAATTGGACGCACCAACCATACGGAATTCAAACTTGTTGCCTGTGAAAGCAAAGGGAGATGTACGGTTTCTGTCAGTGTTATCCTTTGGAAGCGGAGGCAGTACGTCAACTCCAAGCTGAAGCTGGGTTTTTTCCATGGGGTCATAGTGGGTATTTGTTTCGAGAGCATCAATGATTGCAGAAAGCTCGTCACTGAGGAAGATGGAGATAACAGCCGGGGGCGCTTCATCAGCTCCGAGACGGTGATCGTTTCCTGCTGTAGCTGAGCTGATACGGATAAGATCCTGGTATTCGTCTACAGCCTTGATAACGGCGCACAGGAACAAAAGGAACTGTGCATTGTCATAGGGTGTTTTGCCGGGCTTGAGCAGGTTTACACCGGTGTTGGTGGTAATAGACCAGTTATTGTGCTTGCCCGAGCCGCTGACGCTTGCAAAAGGCTTTTCGTGGAGCAGGCACACAAGTCCGTGACGCTTTGCCACCTTTTGCATGATCTCCATTGTGAGCTGGTTGTGGTCTGTTGCAATGTTCGCCTGTGTGTATATTGGAGCAAGCTCGTGCTGAGATGGAGCTGCTTCGTTGTGCTCGGTTTTTGCGAGGATGCCAAGCTTCCAAAGCTCCTCGTCAAGCTCTTTCATGAATGCGTCAACCTGGGGCTTGATTATTCCGTAATAATGGTCGTCAAGCTCCTGTCCTTTGGGAGGCTTTGCTCCAAAAAGTGTGCGTCCGGTGAATATCAGATCGCGGCGCTTGTCGTACATTTCCTTTGGTACAAGGAAGTACTCCTGCTCCGGACCAACGCTTGTTCTTATGCAGGCGACATCTGTATCAGGATCGAACAGCTTGAGTATGCGGAGCGCCTGTACACCGATGGCTTCCATTGAACGGAGCAGGGGAGTTTTCTTGTCAAGCGCCTCGCCGCCATATGAGCAGAAGGCTGTGGGAATACACAAGGTCTTATCCTTGATAAAAGCATATGAAGTAGGGTCCCATGCGGTATAGCCTCTTGCCTCAAAGGTAGCGCGAAGACCGCCGGAGGGGAAGCTGGATGCATCTGACTCACCGCGAACCAGCTCCTTGCCGGAAAACTCCATTATGATCTTACCGTCGCCAACAGGAGAAATAAAGCTGTCATGCTTTTCCGCAGTAACACCGGTGAGAGGCTGGAACCAATGAGTAAAGTGGGTACATCCTTTGGATATCGCCCAGTCCTTCATTGCGCCTGCCACAACATTGGCTATCTCAATGTCAAGATGACGGCCTTCGTCTATTGTTTTTTTCAGGGAGTCATATGTTTCCTTCGGCAGATATTTCTGCATGGCAGTTTCGTCAAATGCCAGGGAGCCAAAGTACTCTGTTACAAGAGCCATTTTGTTTTTTCTCCATATTAATCTAATAATAACACATTATACTACAAAAATACCCATCTAATCAAGTTGGTTTTACGATTTTTTTGCCCGTTTTTGCGATTTCGTTGGGTAGCACATTTGACGAATAAAAACCTGCCGCAATTTTGGTAATATCGTTCGCAAAAAAGATCGCACGAAAACCGAAGTCAACGTGCGACTGAATATTCAGCTTGTTTTTTGTAGTATTCGAGGATTCCGTTCACCACGCCATCTGCTGCAGATGATATTCCGTCACTTGAGGCGATCTGCTCATATTCCTCAACGGAGGTGATGAAGCCTACCTCAATTAGGGCTGCGGGAAACTTTGGATTTCGGCAAACAGCCAATGCCTGATAAGCGTTTCCGCGATAACTGCGACCAAGGGATTCTGCCACAGCACGTCCCACAGTATCTGAAAGCAGCATACCGCCGTCCATGCACCAAAGAGCAAGTGTTCCTCTGATACGGGTAATGTCAGAGCTGTAACCCATAGAATTCTGATGAATTGACACACAAAGATCAGGCTCAAGGGCTTCAAGGAGATCCATTCGCTCGTACAGTGATACTGTTGTATCATCCGCTCGTGACAAGACCACATCAGCGCCGAGAGCTTTCAATTTTTCGGCAGCAGCCAACACGATCGCCAGATTCAAGTCCTTCTCGTTTGATGTTCCGCTTGCTCCGAGTGCACCCCAGTCAGCTCCGCCATGTCCTGCGTCGAGGACTATTTTGATGCCACTGAGAGGCGTCGGGGAATCGAGATCAACCACCACAGGATTGCGAAGGGACACAACGATAGTTTCGTCGGTGTAGTAGAGGTCAAAGCCGTAGAAATTTGCAACGTCATATAACTCAAATGAGTAGCGCACCTTGTCGGAAAGTCTGACGACCTCGCATGACTTCAGCAGGGGATTGTCCGCTATTCTTGCGTCTGAAGCCGTTTCTCCGTCGGCGTTGTAAAAGGTCAAAACAAACCGTCCACCCTCAACACATCCGTTATAGGGCAGGTTGTCAGAGCACGCGAGTGTTATCAGCGTTTCGTCCTTGCCGGAGGTGACCGTCACATTTTCGATCTTTGCCGGTGTAGCAGATATATACTCGTCTGTTTCCTCTGCTTCGTCAATAGAAATATAACCGCCCATCCTCAGCTTGTAGTAGCCACCAAGCAGGCTTACCGCATAGTCTGTCATGCCTTCGGATTGGACGGTGTAGTCGTTGTAATATGAACTGCTTTCAGTTATCTTGAGACCGGCATAGTCCACCTTCGCTTTTACAGGGATCATTGCATCCTTGCCCAGCACACGAACATTTGCGCCTGTCGCTGTCATTGTACCGTTGGCGTGGTATGCTGTGTACTGAATGTCACCGCAGTCAAGTATTTCTCCTTCTGCTGCAGCGGGAAGAGTAATGTTTGCTCCGTGGATCACGCCTACATATCCGTTTGCGTTCCACGTTTGTGTAGGGTATTCGAGGGGAGGAAGATATGTTACCGTGCCGCCAAGACTGACGTTTACCTGACTACCGTACGGAGCAACGCAGGATACCCACAGGGTAGAGGCAGGTGTTGCAACGGGTGTGGAGGGGTATGCGCCGATGATCGACAGAGAGTCAATTATTGTCTGCTCCTTTGGGGGCTGAACAGTTGAGGTCGTGTCGGTGGAGTAAATGAGGGTATATTCGTATTTCTCGCCGTTTTGCTCAAACACAAACACGTTTTTGCCCTTTTCGAGTGTTACATAAAGGCTGAAATATCCGCTTTTTGTCCGTCCGACTTGCTTTCCGTTTACTGTGAGAGGGTAATATGGGTCTGACTGACCGATTATGTATGTTTTGTTATCGGTCATTACTGCTCCGTTTGCGGGAGAGGAAACTGTCACAGCTGAACCGTTTGAGACTATATCTGTGTAGATGATCTCGTTTTTATATGCAGCTTTGAGATCATCGGTCGCACCGCGAATATTGCGGTTTATCTCGTCATAACCGTAGCATATACTGCCGCGGTAGTATTTTTCGCTTCTTGCGTAAGTGATCTGCTCCGTAAGCTGTCCCTCGGGGGATGACCATTCACCCTCCTCATAACGATAGGACGCGTTGGCCACATACAGCTTTACGCTTGAACCGTCGAGCACTGTATTCCACCAGCGAAGAACAACGTCATACGGTGAGGAAGAAGAATCAAACGTCCAATAAATCTGTGGGCAAATGTAATCGATGTATTCGCCCTTGATCCATGCTGTAGCATCGCAGTACAAAGATTCGTACGCCTCAAAGCTTGCTGTGTCGCTGCCGCCGTTTTTGCCGTCGTTATTCTGCCACACGCCAAAGGGAGATATGCCGAAAACGCACTCTGGGTCTGTGG
>JAGBGV010000173.1 GCA_017935805.1 Clostridia bacterium
CTCCCTCAGTCACCTACGGTGACAGCTCCCTCCCGGAAGGAGCCTTTTTCTGTCCAAATTTGCTCGTAAATTTTCTCCTCATCGGCAATAGCCTCCAATGAACCACGCGACTATCGCGTGGTTTTCGGTATACAACCAAAAAGTGACGGATAGCGTAAAAACTATCCGTCTTTTTTAATATCTGGTTGTGGAGTAGTCGCGGTCTATCGTGATAACCAAGTTGTACTCTGTCCCGAGAGACTTTGCGGCATCCTCACGAATAGAGCACACGATCTCATCGTTTGACAGCGGAAACTCATGAGTGATTGCAATATCGAAGATAATATTCGTGTGGGTTACACCAAACACCACTCTGAAATCGTGAAGGGATATGGGGCTTGAAAACTCAGATGCAAGTTCGTCGATTATGCGATGAAGCTTTTCGTGAAGTGAATTAACACGCTCGTCGTCAAGCGTAACCGGGTCGAGATGGATCACAAGCTGAACCCCCGTGTTCTGCGCAAAATCCGCTTCAATATTGTCGATAATATCGTGGGATTCCATAGTGTCACGCGCCGCATCCATTTCGACATGAACAGAGGCAAAATACTTTTCAAAACCGTAGCTGTGTACCACAAGATCATGTATTCCGATTACACCGTCATAGCTCTTGATCTTTGAAACGATCATTTTTATCAGCTCAATGTCAGGAGAGGTGCCAAGCAGTCTGTCTGACGCTTCTTTTATCAGCTTAATGCCCATAATGAGAATGTACACAGCAATCAGCGCACCGCAAATACCGTCTGCCACAGGTCCTATAACGGGAGTGAGAAATATTCCGACAATTACTGCACAGGTTGAGAACACATCAGCAATGCTGTCAGCCGCTGAAGCCTTGAGGGAATCGGAATTTATCTTTTTTCCGACAACTCTGTAATAAAAAGCAAGAGCCAATTTAACGAATGCCGCAATACCCATTATGATAATAGCCAGGCTACCGTATTCAGCCGCCGCCCCGCCCTTCAATGCCGAGAAAAATGATTCCGCAGAACTTCTGAGCAATTCAATACCCAGAACCGTTACGATAACGGATATGAACAAGCTGCAGATATATTCCATCCTCGCGTGTCCGTATGGGTGCTCTCGGTCAGCAGGCTTTGAGGAAACAACATACCCGATAAACACAAGTATTGATGATCCGGCGTCAGTAAGATTATTCATTGCATCGGCAATAATAGATACACTACCTGACAATACTCCGGCAAAAAGCTTTACGGCAAACAGCAGTAAATTCACCGCTATACCAACAATTCCGGCATTTCTGCCGATTATGCTTCGCTTGGCGGTTTCTGTAACTCCGTCAGTCATGATTCCTCCGAATAATAATCATTCGCCCTTGATGCCTGTGATAAACTCAGCGGCATAAGGCAAGGATGCAATCCAGTCGCAGTATGTATGCCACTCGGGTAACTTATGATTGCGACGGGCATAATAAATGTTGATGAGATTTTCGTAATTCAGTGTGCAAGTACGCATCTGATTGTATGAAGACGGAAGAAGCTGGATCATATCGTCCCAGTATACTCTTTCCTTTGCTTCAAGATACTTCAGACGTCTCTCCTCAAGCACAGCAATGGTAGAGTCAAGGCAAGCAAGAGCCACATCACTCATTCGGTCACAGCTGAAGTCTTCGCGGGAGAATTCCTTTGAATGGATCTTGTGCATTGTAGAGCAAGAATTTGCAACTGTGCCAACCTTGTAGGTGTCGTATTCCTTCCACCAATAAAGAGGTGCTGTCACGTCAACAGATACGAATATCTGGCGAAGGAATTTTCTGTGGTCGTTGCCTGCTTTTGCAAGTCTCATTCCGAGAGAAAGGTCGTTTTCACCAAGAATATAGTTGCCCTCGTCATCGTATGCGCTGTCCATTCTGTTCCAGCTATTCAGAGGATTTCTCGCACCGCGGATGGCATTTTCAAGGTTCATTACTGATGTACGTTCAATTTTAATCATATTCCACTTCCCCTTGTATCATTCATAATTTTATTATTCTTTATCTGCTTTTGCCGCTGCTCTTGCTTCATCAAGCTCGGAAAGCTCAAATACATACTTTTTACCGCAGAAACGGCAGTTTGTCTCAACAGGTTCGTCACTCTGTCTGAGTTCATTCATGTCGTCCTCGCCAAGACCAACAAGAGCTCGGAGATACTTGTCTCTGCTGCATGTACAAGCGTATTCGATATCAAATTCATCAAACATTTCATATTCAATACCTTCAAACAGCATAGCAATTATTTGGTCTCCGTCCATTCCGTCAGCGATCAGCTTGGAAATAGAGCCTGCCATGTTCACATTAGTCTCAAGTCTGTCAACATCGCTGTCGTCAAACCCGGGCATAAGCTGAATAAGGTATCCGCCGGACGCAAAGCACATATTATCGGTATCAACACGTACGCCGAGAGCGCAAACCGTAGGTGTCTGCTCACTTGTTGCAAAATATTCTGTAATATCCTCTGCGATCTCACCTGTAACGATGGGAGAAATGCCAACGTATGGCTCGTTCATGCCAAGATCCTTGATAATATACATCTGTCCTTGACCGACAGCACCGCCAACGTCAAGCTTACCGTGTTCGTTCGGAGGAAGCTCCACTGTCACGTCATCTGCGTAGCCACGAACGTTTCCCTTGTAGTCGCCCACGCAAACAACCGATCCGCAAGGACCGTCTCCACGAAGCTGAAGTGTGAGAGTGTTGTCCTTATCCTTAAGCAGGCAGGACATAAGTGATGTTGCTGTAAGCGCACGTCCGAGAACGGCAGTCATTGTTTTTGAGGTGTGATGTATTTCACATGAACGGCGAACGATCTCTGTGCTATCGCAAAAGATCACTCTGATACCGCCGTCAGATGATATTGCTCTTTTTATTATACTCTTTTTCATTTTTATCTCCGTTTTCAGACCATAGTTTTCCATTGTATAATTAATAATATAATACCATATTTAGTCCGAATGTTCAAGTGTTTTTTGAATTATGTTATTAGTATAATCAAGCATTGCCGCGGAAATACTACACCCGAGCTCACTTGAAAGGAAAAATAACATGAAAAAATTATTTATCTTAATGCTTATTACCACACTGATGCTTACATCCTGCTTTGGCGGCAGAGATGATGAACACGACAATACACTTGGTGATGATAACGGTGACGGAGTAATTGAGGACGGCACAGATGACGGCATGGGCGGCGGCAAGGATATGCTCGACAACGTTACAGACGGCGCGGAAACTGTTCTTGACGATATCAAGGATGGAGTTGACAACCTTATGAACGGCACCGATACAGGCGACGGCAACGACACGATGAATAATGGCACCGGCGGCGAGACAAGCGGTGTTGAAGACGGCCCCAACTTCTCAAATGTTGACAGCGTAAAGTCAGCTGACGATGCAGTAAACTTCATTGGCGGTAATGTGTACTCTATGTGTCAGGACGTGATCCCGCTGATGACTGAGACACGTATTCTCTCGAAAGATGATCTAAAGTCCATCACTTATAACACAGGACTTACAAGCATCGAGGGTATTGACGACGTAATCCTCTCCGAATCCTCCCTTGAGTCCTTTGCTTACTCTTTCCTGATGCTTCGTACAGACGGAACAAACACAGACGCGCTTCAGACAGAGGTTGGTCAGAGCGTTAACCCCGAGAAGTGGCTTGGAGTTGTGGCTGAAAAGGTTGCCACAATCAAGCTCGACAACGATATTATTCTTGTCATGGGCGGCGCCGAGCAGGTGGACACTATCATGAATTCTGTAGTCATGGCGGCTGACGGTGTTTATGATGACATCGGTGAAGTAGTAAGTGTGCTTGGATAAGTGAGCGATATAGATCCCGTGGATAACTGCGAAATATACCTGCGGTTCTTATCAGCCACCTGGCGAAATGGTACGAAATTTTTATAGATCATATGCTTGAAGTCGCGAAAACGGCATAAATTAACTGAAATGTTGTTCCATATTAATATCAATCGTATGTTGATATATAATTAGGGACAACATTTTTTGTTGGTAAATGAATTTACTTTTGCGAAAGAACATTCGCCAATGCCGTAAGATATTCATTTCCACCGATTCCCGCAACAGCAAGTTCTTTTTCATTTAGCATATTCTGAGCGGTAAGCCCCTCTTCACTAAGGGTCAAAACGGATTCTCTGAAAATTTGATAATATAAAACAGCATTGAGTTTTTTTCGATTTATCAGATCATCTCCACGCAAAATATAAGTAAGCATATATTCACAAGTACACCGCGGTGTAGGCATTTGATATGCCAATTCAAGTGCCTTCTCGGTCATTCCAAGATCTGCATACATCACAAGAAGAACCTGCTTTGCACAGTCGCGCCATCTATCCTCGGTTGACCGAGCGAGAATATCTTCGCAAAGTGAAATAGCTTCTTTAAACAGTTGAGTTTTTTCTGAAGTATCAGATATATTTTTCCCTTTCCACGACAAATCTGCTGCGAGAAGCTGTTCGAAGAAGAACACGCCCGGAAGTTCTTTCAATGCGTTTCTGATCAATTCAATCCCCTCATCAAGTTGATAATTGGGATCAAGTGGCACGTGATGACGTATTCTGTTATATTCTTTTGTAATTTCATCAATTCTGTTTTGTTTGGCTATTTCGTCAACACCAAGAAGTTCATCTACGGAAACATGGAAATATCCAGCGATGCTTGGGAGTAACGTTATGTCAGGGTATCCCTCGTTTCGTTCCCATTTTGAAACAGCCTGTGATGAAATTCCGAGAAACCGTGCAAGATCATCTTGTGTAGAATTGTTTTTCTGGCGCATTGTCTTCAATTTTTCAGATAGTTGTATTTCCATTATCTTCACACCACGTTAAGTTATTTCAAGGATCCTTGTGATATTATTATACCATAGCATTTATTCTTTTTCCATAACCGCATTGTTGGATACAGGTTTATTAAACAAACTATTGGTTTATTTAATGTCCATTCTTGACATCAACCATGAGCGGCTCACCCCTCATCCGAAACGGCAAGATCATCTGCGTAATAACTCATGTATGAGATATGTGCTGATACACGCGATATATTTACTTCGCAAATGCGTGGAACATCATGTCCATTATCGATTACGGACGATTTATCGTACCGAGTACCCGAAGAATAGCAAAAAAGAGCAAGATGTAAAGGATAATTCCTTCTGTTCTTGCTCTTTGTTGTTTTACTTGCGGGATATCAGCCAATAAACTCGAGAAGTTCTTCCTTGGAGATGTATCCAACGGAGGTGTCCTTAACTTCACCGTTCTCGAGAAGAATGAGTGTGGGAATGCTCATAACGCCGTATTTTGCAGCAAGCTCGCCTTCGTCATCCACATTGATCTTGCAAACCTTAACCTTATCAGTCTCCTCTGTAACCTCGTCTACAACGGGTGAGAGCATACGGCATGGTCCGCACCAGGGCGCCCAGAAATCGATAAGCACAGGACGGTCAGCCTGCAGAGCTTCAGCTTCAAAATTATCCTTTGTCAAAACGGTAATTGCCATAATATTTTTCCTTTCTGTTTATATCAAGATTTATTGTTGCCGGTTTTTATAAAATTATTTGGTTTTGTATGTAAATCCCGCAAATCCGTAGGACGGAATCTCGCCGAGATATACGTTTTTACCCTCTACCCTGCCGCTGCAGCCAACAAATTCTACGCTCGCAGGTGAATCGGGCAGTTCAACCACAGCATCGTCAATTGAATCTGCAAAGAGATCCCATACGCCTACAGCAACTTCATTCTCATTACGGGCAGTCATAATGTAAGCGTCAGGATAGCCTATGATCTTCGCGTCAAGAGGCTTTCTGCCGATCCATTCAGCATTCTCATACATTTCACGCTGTCTTGTGTAGCTGCGGAAGAAGGTCGTATTATCGATTGATTTCGAAACGATTGGATATACAGCAAATCTTGCACCGTCTTTATTCTCGTATCTAACAGCCGCGGGATTACCGTTAGCAAATTTACTGATAACCTCTGCACCGTCCTTGGGAATCAGTGTAGCAAATGTTCCGGCGAGGCTGGTTGTGACCTCGTTGTACAGCAGGTGATGCTCAAGTCCTCCACCGGCACCGGCAAATGCTACCTTGTTTTCGTCTGTTGCCCCTTCAACGGTAACACCTACGTCAACGCCTCGCTTTGTGAGAATATCAGCAGCGGTAGTATCAATTACAGCGCCCATTTTCAGTTCATCCAGTGGAACATACTTGGCGTTCTCGCCGAATACCACAGGCACGCCCTCCTCAAATGTGATCGGCACAGATGTGTGGGTAATATATCTTATCGCATGACCTCTGAAGTTCTCATAAGCATTGCTGTTTGATACAAGGGGATCATCACCAAGAGTGAGGCCTGCAAAGAGTTTCTGATATTCGTAAGGCTTCATGCCAGTCAACGTCTTGCCCTCAAACATCTTTTCAATCGCCTTTGCAGTATCGCGGTTTTTTACGTGCTTGTCGATATATCCGTGCTCATATCTGGGAGAGGAAGCGTAGTCGATCATGTATTTCATAGCCCCGGTAAACTGCTTATCCGCACGGCAGATCATGTCCATTGCCTCAAGATAAGCGGCAGGGGTATTGAATCTGGGACGGGGATAAACGTCACCTTCGATCAGTATTTCCGCATCGGTTTTGAGGCGCCACTCTTCAAACCACTTGGCTTCCATTCGCTCAAGGGTTACGATTGGACCGAGTCCGCCGCCGTAATTCGCCCAATAAGCTGCACCGATAAGTCTCAGATATGGTCTTGTGTTGCCTGCAAGTATATCGCAGATTACAGTGGGATCGGAACCGTCAATGTCAATAACTGAAGGTGCGAGACAAAGACCGATACGGCATTCGGGATTCTCACGGTCAACAGCCGCTCTGATCTCAGCTGCAAGACGGTTCATATCTCCGCCCATCAGTTCTTGCCATGCGTTGCGGTAACGGTTGTTGCCCTCACCTGTGAACACCTTGGTCTTTATTTCATCTGCAGAAAGCTCCTCGCCTACAAGCTCACAGTAGCGTCTTACATGTTCGGGGCACAGACAGCCTGCATGGAAATCGTCTCCGTGTGAGTGCATTCTCCAGTCGTCGTCGAGAAGCACTACCTTTGCTCCCGCTCTTGCCGCCATTGCGCACCAGTCGGATATATCACGTCTGAATAGCTCGTCAGCACAGCAGAATCCGCCGTTGCTCACTGAATCAAGGCTGTAAAAGGGCGTATAGGCGTATTTTATATTGTCAACGCCGCCGTGGCCCATTGTTTCGCCGATCCAAATGGCAACCTCAAAGCCTTCCTCTGTATATCGCTTTACGGCGTTTGTGAATTCCGCCTCCATTGCATTGGGGTCGATCCTTTTTCCTTCGGGTGTATCTTTGAAATATCTCATAGTCGAGAGAAGAACTCTGTCGCATCCCGAACGTTTAAGTTCAAGAAGAGTCTCTTCGAGAGGATAATTATCTCTCATCATTACGGGAACAGTTACTGTATACATAGCGCCTCCGAGTATTGCTTATTTGCTTAATTATATCATATTCCCTGCCCATTTGCCAATAGGTATTGGAAATTTTATCTTCAGTTGTCATGCTTTGCTTTACAAAACAGGAAAAATTATGTATAATGCATATATAAAGTCAGAACGGAGGTACATCATGAAACCGCATAAGATAGAGTTGTCTGTTTCTTCAGTGTTCTTTATGCTGCTTGTTATATTCATTCACGTAGCATCGGAATGTGTAAGCGGATATGATACGTCAAGCGTCCAATTTGCCGTGATATGCTCACTTCACAGACTTGCGTCTTTCGTGGTGCAGGGGTTTATCTTCCTTTCGGGAGTTAAGCTGTTTCTATCCTTCCGCAATGACTTCTCCTATGGCAAATTTTATTTATCCCGCATCACCCGTGTTGTTGTGCCTTACTTGATAGTCTTCTCTCTGTTTTATGCTTATCTTACCGTAACCGGCGGAATCGCTCCGTCAACAAAATATTACTTTACTGAGATGATCACAGGCGGTCTTGTGGGTCACTTTTACTTCGTGGCGATAATCTGCCAGTTCTATCTGCTTATGCCGCTGTGGAGACTCCTGTACCGCCGTGGAAGCGCTGTTCTATCTCTTGTTATCTCGCTTATGCTGATGATAATACTGAAAGCATATCTTCCCGAGATCGTCCGACTGATATTCGGATACGAGATGCAGTACAACAGTCGACTTTTCACATCATACCTGTTCTACTTTGTTGCAGGTATCTTCGCCGGTAAGTATTACGAACAGTTCACCGACTTCCTGCGCCGCAGACGGCTTCAGCTTATCTGCTCAACCTCAGCCGTCGGAATCATAAACTGTCTGCTTATCTATGTTATCCGCCGCGGCTGGTACTACCCCATGTGGGCTGAGAACTTCCATGTGCTTTATTGCATCCTCGCAATACTGTGCACAGTCTCCATCTCCCTCAAGCTTAGCGAAAAGAAAATATCAACTTCACCTTTAATGAAGCTTACCGACCGCGCCTCATACAATGTGTATCTGATCCACCCGCTGTTCATCTTCTTCATCGACTCCGTATGCAGTAACCTTGGCGTTGTCTCACTGACCCTGCGGCTGGCGATCAAAGCTATATTCACCTATGGCGGCGCAATTGGGCTTTGTGTGCTGTATGAATGGCTGAAGGACAAAATCAATCAAAAAAGATAAGAGCTACCCACATCGGATAGCTCTTTTTTTTATTTGAGTTCAGCGCTGTTGTTGAGAATAAGTGTGCTGAAGATAAAGAGAACATCGTCAGCGTTCTCGAAATCAACACCGAGTGTAACGAGCTGATGTCCGCTTACCTCTCGAAGGTCAACAGCTGTGATCTTGGAATATCCCTCAGCAAGAAGCGGGATAAGACTTGAGCCGTAAGAATCGCGGAATACGATAAGCTCGCGGTCAACTGTTGCATTCGGATTCTCAATTGTCACGATAGACACGCGTGCTCCTGAGAGGAACATCTCGTACGGATCCTTGCCCACAGCGTTATCCATGTTATAAAGGGGAACTTCGGTGAATCCAAGACCCGCTTTATTAGGAGCCTTGATAATGCATCCGTCAAGGACGTCATTTGTCAGATACTTAATTTCCTCTGACGGGAAAGGCAGTGCAAGCTGACCGTGGTGAACGCCATAGAACGGATGGTCAAGTGTATTTACAGTGTAGTTGTCTGACACGTTCGTTCCCATTGCATTTGCAAGCTTATCTGCCACATCGGTGATGTTTTCCTGTCTCCAATGTGTGTCAGTTTTGTAGTAATCCTCAAGGGAGAGCTGACCTGTAATATCAATATACTCAGCAAAGGGGATTTTTTCCTTTACAAGCTCAAAGAACTCATTGTAATCAATGGAAAGATAACCGTTGGGAGATGCAAGGAAATAACCCTTGTCCGGAATAACTGAAAGATACACGTTTTTGCCTGCATCCTTCAGATATCTGTCATATATGCTCTGAAGCTTATCTGCAGCATTATCGACAGACTCCTCGTTTATCGGATATTCTATCTTCGCTATATATCCGTCGTGGGTATAGAGATCATTATTGTCTCTGTGTCCGAACACATTGAGCGCTACATAAGACTTCAGTGCGCGGAATGTATCACGAAGCGGGAACTGATCGAGAGTGTACTTCTCAAACAGCTTCATGAATGTCTTTTCAGAGTCCTTGTTGAATACAGTTTCAGTGGAGAACTCGGGCATTTTGTTCAGTTCGCGACGTTCGCTGTCGGAGAAATCATCCACAGGCTTGAACCAAGCGAACAGTGTAAGTCCGAAAAGAAGCGCTACCATAACCGAGGTAACAACGATATTTTTTATCTTCTCTGTCATACGATAGCCTCCTTAGAATCTGAAGTAAAGGAACGGGCTGAATGAACCGTCAACGAGATAAGCTGTCATGACAAGTACGAGAGCAACCAGCGCGATGGGTTCAAGCACATTCATTATCTTGTTGCCAACATTCTTTGCCTTGATAGCGAGTGCTGCCTTCTTAACGATAGGTGTTGCACCAACAAGAGCAAGAATAAGAACGATAGCATAGCTGCGCAGGTAGTAAACTGTTTCAGCATTGATGAACGGGATACCGCCGGCACCGAAGAGACCGCCTACGTTTGCGCCAAGCTGTGAAAGGTCAACCGATGCGAACAGCACAAAGCTGAACAGCACGAGAATGAGCACGTAAACATGGTTGAGTACCTTCATCTTCTTCAGATGCTTGAGCAGCCACAGCTTTTCGATAAGCAATGCGATACCGAAGAACACACCCCACAGGATGAAGTTCCAGGACGCGCCGTGCCAGAAGCCTGTGAGCATCCAAACAACGAAAATATTGAAGATATTGCGAAGTTTGGAACAACGGTTTCCGCCCAGGGGAATGTAAACATAGTCTCTGAACCATGTGCCGAGAGACATATGCCATCTTCTCCAGAATTCTGTAATACTTCCGGAAATGAAGGGGTAGTTGAAGTTCTCAAGGAAATCAAATCCGAACATTTTTCCGAGACCTATCGCCATGTCAGAGTAACCCGAGAAGTCGAAGTAGATCTGGAGTGAGTAAGAGATCGCATACAGCCAGAAGAAAGCAACCGACTTGTCGCTTGATGCCGCAAAGCTTGTTCCTATACCTGCAAGCACGTCAGCTATGAGTATCTTTTTTCCAAGACCTATAACGAATCTGCGGATACCCTCAGCAGTTTTCTCAAAGCTGTGGGTTCTGTTCTCCAGCTGAAGTACAATATCAGAATATCGCACGATAGGACCGGCGATAAGCTGCGGGAACAGCGCGATATATGTGGCCAGATTGATAATATTTTTCTGCGCCTTAACCTGACCCCAGTAAACATCAACTGTATAGCTGAGAATCTGGAAGGTGTAGAAGCTAATACCAACAGGAAGTGCAATATTCAGAATCGGCAGTCCAAGTCCGGTTACGGCATTGAAATTCTCGATAAAGAAGTCTGCATACTTGAAGTATGCGAGAAATCCCAGGTCAATTGCCAGCGAAAGCACCAGAAACAGCTTCGAGAGCTTTTTGCCTTGGTAACGCTCAATAAGAAGTCCGAGTACATATCCCAGAATTATCGTTGCCGCCATTAATATGACGTATCTCGGTTCGCCCCATGCGTAAAAAACAAGGCTTGCTAAAAGCAAGACCGAGTTTTTTATACATTTCGGAGCTATAACGTACATTAATACTACTACAGGTAAGAAGTAGTAAAGAAAAGGAATACTGGAGAACAGCATTGTTTATCCCCTTTGTTTTATAGCTTTGTATATTCTAAAAAGTCCAGCCGTTAAAATATTAGCCGATGAAAGAGCCTTCTGCAACAACTACTGCGCTTTCGTAAGTAGCTACAACAGCATCCTTAAGCGCATTGATGTTGTCCATGAGACCGTATGTGGAAACAACAAAGTTACCAACCTTGATTACATAGTAGCCTTCAGGCTGACCGCAAACCCACTGATTGTTAGCAATAGCATCCTTCATTGCGTTTGCAACTGCATCAACATCAGCAGCGTTTGTTACACGGAAAGCTGCACCAACAAAGAAGTTTACCATCATGGGGTGCTGGAACATAGCAGCATCGTTAACCTTAGCGGTTACGTCAGCGGGGAGGAGAGCGATGGAAGCAATCGCGTCATTATCAACGGGAACTGCGCCGGGGCCCTGCTTGAGAGTTGTTTCATCATTTTCGTTGTAGTAACCACCCATGAAGGACATCATAATGTCTTCAGCAGGCATTTCAAATGCGGGAGCGAGGTTTTCTGCGAATGTAGGATAAGCCTTTGTAAGAAGCTCTTCTGCATTTTCTGCAACGGGAGCTGCATTGTTGTCGCCGTTGTTTTCAGCGGGTTCCTTATCGCAAGCTACGAATACTGTCATAGCAAGAAGGAGTGCGAGAATTACGGAAAGAATACGCTTTGTCATTTTTGTGTTTTCCTTTCAAATTTAGAAAAAATTATTTTTATATTTAACGTACGTTGACACAGCGTGCCCATAAATATTATGTACCTTCGCTGCGCAAAACATTACGTTAGACGAAATAAAGCTAAAAAAGTTCCATAGAAAACTGTGAATTTGTCCGATTTTCCGCATTTTGTGCGTTTGAACAAATTCACAGTAGTTTCAGTCAAACAATCTGTGCAAACCGACGCTCGTTTGATGTCGATTTCATTTAAGTGACATTAAAGGTGCGAGATATTGCTTGCGTCTTGCTGCTATCTCTTCCGCATATGCCCCCTGCTTCTCCTTGTGAAGCTTATGGATGTATTCGTGGTGGTTCTTGCGGATCTCAGGGTCGTGAATTGAAAGAAGGAGCATAGCTGTACTGGAGCACTGATCTGACGCTCTTTCAAGATAAGTAAGGGTTTCCATGAAATATATGCCTGACGCCGGAACGCAATCGCCTGTTTTAAGTCTGTTGATATGGTTGTCACTGAGATACTGTACCATATCGTCGATTACCTCTTCAAGAGGTTCAATGCAACGTGCAAGCTCTTCATCATGCTTTTCAAATGCGGTAACAGTCATATCAATAATGTCGTCAACTGCAGAAAGCAGGATATCAAGCTGAGAAGTAGCAATGGGTGAGAATGTTACCTGATTCTTCTTGATCTTTTCAGCAAACTCATTAATGTTTGTTGCATAGTCACCGATTCGCTCAAAATTGGTAGATGTCTGGATAAGAAGATTCACGACCTCATTTTCTTCATCGGTGAGAATGTTCTGGGAAAGTCCGACAAGGAAGTTCTCAACGGTGTCTGTAAATCCGTCGATCACCTTTTCTCTCTCGTTGATTTCAATGCTTGTTGATTCATCGAAAGAGGTCATATGGCCAATACTCTTCTTGAAGTTTTCATGAGCAAGTCTGCCCATGCCGGCGATAGCAGCGGATGCTTCGGAAATCGCAACATGAGGAAGCTCGTACAGCTTGGTAGAGAGAGTACGGAGTTCGGGATATTTTTCTTCCTTCTCCTCTTTGTCAGGCTTAACAACAACATAAGTAAGTTTGACAAGAAGTCCGGCAAATGGCAGAAGAACAACCGCTGTAATAAGATTGAATACTGTCTGGAAGTCAGCGATAAGTCCGCTGCTTGCAGTTTTCTCCCACAGCTCCGGGAAGAATCCCAGGGCTTTAACGATCTCTATTACGATCATGAAGAACACAGTACCGATAACGTTGAATGCAATGTGAGCCACACCTGTTCTCTTTGCATCCTTGGAGGAGCCGATGGAACAAACGATAGCGGTTGTAACACAGGTACCGATATTGATACCCATAATGATCGGGTATATTACGTTGAATGTCATCACGCCGGTAGATGACATTGCCTGAAGCATACCTACCGTAGCAGAAGAGGACTGAGCGATAACCGTTGTAACAAAACCGGTAAGAATACCGAGAACCGGCAGGTCGCTGAACTTTTCAATGATGTTAGCAAATGCGGGAGACTGAGTCAAGGGTTCAACAGCAGCCGACATATTCATGATACCCATAAAGAGGATACCGAATCCTGCACAGATATCACCGATGTTCTTGCTGTTGTTCTTCTTAACAAACATTATCAGGATGATACCGATAACAAGCGCGAGAGGGGCAAGCGTTGAAGGCTTAAAGAACTCGAGAATTGCATTGCCTGTCGAGTCAATATCCATAAGACGCACCATCTGTGCGGTGATCGTCGTACCGATATTAGCACCGAGAACAATGCTGATGGACTGTTTAAGATTCAGCACACCTGCTGTAAGCAAGCCAACCGTAATAACGATGGTTGCTGTGGATGACTGAATAACGGCGGTAACGAGTGTACCCATGATCGCGCCAACCAATACGTTTGACGTAACCTTTTCAAGTACCTTTTTCAGTGTTGAACCTGATGCACTTTTCAGACCGTCTCCCATTACCTCCATACCGTAGAGGAACATTGCAAGACCTCCGAGCAGTGATATCACTGAAATGAATATTGCCATAGTGTCTCCTTTGGGACGCTGCACAGAGCATTACAGATAATCGGCTTAGTCCCGGATGTTAAAAAAATACATATTTTTGCAAATACTGATTAAGTATAACAAATCCTTGTTAATAACTCCTTTCACTTATGTTAACACACTGTTAATTTGTAGTTAATCTAAAAAACAAAATTGAGCCACGGTATTAACCATGGCTCTGATGCTTAGAATTATATTGATTACTTTGTTTTGCAGCCGTCCTTTGTGCAGTTAGGAGAGAGTACAAAAGACTCACAGTCAACGCACTGAACAACAGTAGGATTCTTTTCGTGTGTGCCGATAAACACTTTCTCAAGCGCGCAGTAATCGCAAGTCTTTGCATGATTTGCACACTGGCTTACAGTACAGGAAATAGAATGATTGGGTTTCTTGATTGTTTCCATTTTAGATGCACCATCCTTATTTATTTCGGAATCTCTGACTGACATTCCGATACTATTATGGCTCATCTTAATGAAAAACATACATGACAGCATCAGTTAACGGGAACTTCCCTCTCACCGCGCATGAACTCTTTAATCTCTCCCATTACCGCTTCATCTGTAATAACATAAGGCTGCCAAGGACGATCGTCGCTGTATGTCTCACACAGGATAAGATCATGGGAAACGCTCTTCATCTCGCCCTTATCCGATCTGATTTTTATCCGAAGAACAGCAGTGTATTTTTCGGGGTACTTTGACGCACCGTCAAGTAGTGCACCGAGAGAATAAACAATGTACCCTTCCCCATACGCCTCTGCGTGCTGAAGCTTTGTTCCGTTTGTTCCGATTACATAGTCTGCACCGGCATCAATAAACGATCTGAACGCCTCTTTTTTGGAGTCGGAGGGGATATATGAATCCTCTGTATCAGTTACATACAGAATGATAACATCATTTTTCTGCCTTGCGTTCTTCGTCCACGCGGTCAGAGTTTTTTTCGTGCTTTCAGTCAGCTTGGCGCAGTAAATTGCGATTCTGATTCCGTTTGATTCCTTGTATATAGCTCTGCCGATATCTCCCCACTGGAGTCCCGCCGCTTCAAGAGATGCCTTTGTATCAGAATATCCCTCTGTACCGTAGTCCCCGGTACGAGCACACTCAAGTCCGAGGACATCAATACATCCGTCAACAAAAACGAGAGCATTTGACGCGGGAGCTGTGTACCACTCAAGTACATCCTTTTCGGAGGGGGTGAGCTTTTCCCTATCGCTGAGTACAGCATTGCAGGCAACAAACGTCAAATCATCCTCACGGAAAATATCTGTAAGTCTGCGGAAGAAATACGTACTGCCGTTTTCAGATGCAAAGCTGTTAAAAGTACCGTATGAGCTGCTTCCCAGCATTGATGCGGGGGTACATGTTCCTCCGATATTAATTGTTGTTAAATTATAAGAGAAATCCGGTTCTGCTATTCCTGCAGAGTTATCTTGAGGCAAGGAGGAATCACTGTTTTCCGGAGAACCTATTCCCGCTTCATAATTTGAACTCTTGAAGCCGTAGACATACAGAATAATTATTGCAATTACTACAACAGCGGCAGCTAATATAAATGCAAATCTTTGTGCGGATATTCTTTCTCTGATCGACATGTTTTCCTCCTTTCTCCGGTAAACGATGACCGATTATTTCATTCCATAAAATGGCTATTTTACATTATTTTATCATATATCATATAAAATTTCAAGTATTTGGCTCAAATTCTTCAATACGTGAACAGCGGGCGAGCCTGTTTACCCTCTCCGGCTAACGTAAGACAGTCATTGCAAACAGCAAAATCCGCCACTAGTGAGTGAGGCTTTTTCACCGTATCATCCTGTCGAAGGGGAACAAAAAATACGTTCTTTCGCTGAATCAGCTTGCCGATATTTTGAAAATTCGCTGACATCGCGTCATTTGATGCAAGAGCTATAACCAGGGGACGGTCAGAACGAAGATGAGCCTTTGCCGCCATAGTCACGGGGGTATCGGTGATTCCGTTTGCAAGCTTTGCGGCAGTATTTCCCGTACAAGGACATATCAGCATCATGTCAAGGGGGCGGGCAGGACCGAATTTTTCTGCCTCCTCAATAGTCGTGACAGCTTCTCTGCCGCTTATTTCTTGTATCTTCTCGCGAAGTGACACGGCAGTTCCGAATCTTGTGTCAGTATTCGCCGCCATGTATGACAGTATCGGCACTATATCATATTCTGCTGTCAGCGCAGACATAACCCTCAAAGCATCAGCATGGGTGCAGAACGATCCGCAGAGTGCAAATCCAAGTGTAGGCTTCATTTGATCATCTCCTCTCAAAATGACTGTACAGTTTGTCTCTCACAACAGAGCATATTATCTCACCTGCACTTGACGGGGATGTTTTACCGGGAAGTGACGGCAGCGAGACCACCTTTATGCCAAGTCTCTCTGCTTCAGTCAGATCCACCCCCGAATTTGCTGTTGCAAGCTCGAATATTACTGTATCCTTCGGCAATATCGACAGCAGTTCACCATCAAAGATTCTGAACGGAACAGTGTTGAACACAGCGTCACAATGTACAGGATACTCTCTGTACTCCTCAAGCGGTATCGGGATACATCCGTCAACGCTTGCCCAAGACAGGTCCTTTACACTTCTTGCTGCCACGAACACATCCGCGCCCAAAAGCTTCAGCCTTGTAGCAAGCGTTCTGCCGCATCTACCGTAGCCTGTTATCACCACTCTCATTCCCGACACCGTTATCGGCATATGAGTGATGCACGCGGCTGTTGCCCCTTCAGCTGTGGGAACGGAGTTTTTGATCTGTAATTCTTCTGAATTA
>JAGBGV010000174.1 GCA_017935805.1 Clostridia bacterium
CCACTTGGGCGCTGCGTAGCTCTTATATATACGGTTATTTTTGAACTCAAGTCCTTTCACTGAATAAGCATAAAGAACAGGAGTGTCAGCTGTGTCAAACACGTTGTCCGTAATGCGGATATTTCTATGGAAGGGGATGTTTATATCAGGCTCGGGATCCTGAGGAGAAATACTGATTACACCGTAGCAGTCCTGGTACATAGCTGTGAGGCACGCATCGGTGAAGACGTTATTCCTGATCACCACATCGCGGCAGGGACCGGATTCAAACCAGTACATTGCGTCTCCGGGGATAACAATTGGTGAACCTGACGACAGGAAATAGTTGTTTTCAACCAGAACAGGTTTGGGAGTTGAAATAAGCATACCCCTGCAGTTGCTGCTTCCGAAGCGGTTACCACGGCACACAAACGCTGCTGTATGATTATAATTATCAACAGTCAGCTTGCCGTCAGCCGCGATCTGTTTTACTTCTTCCGGAATGGGCTCGTTAAATCTGAGCAGGAATGTGTCAAGCTCAAGAAGCTCATATTCAGATGCTGTCAGCTTGCCAAGCTGTTCGAGATTGCCTCTGCGAATGAGTGTGATCTCGTCACCCTTCTCTGCCCAGTAGTGGAAGCCCTTTGCCTCCTCGTGACCGTATTTGCACTTCAGCGTGTAGTCATCTACTACGGATTCTACGGGACAGCAGCAGCTGTGAACATTGATCGGGTCATCCATCAGTCCGAGGAACGTACAATCGCAAATAGTCATAGTTCCGCTATTGTTTGTAAGATGAAATCCGTCATCACGGCCGCTGGACACTCTGCGCCCTGCTTTGGTGTTGGGAACGAAATGCAATCCTCTAAATGTCATGTCATGGCAGAACTGAGCAAGGCAACCAAGTCCGCCGCACGAATGAACGGTTACGTCATCAACTGTAACGTTTTCGCACTTTTCGGCAAAAATACCTGCGTGCATTCTCATGTTGTGGCGAAGGATAAACACGTTTCCGACTCTTGCGTTTACCTCACTGCAGGCATGAAGTCGGTATATATTTTCTCCAAGATCCTCTGCCATCCACGGCACAAAGCTGTTTCCGTTTACGCGGCTGGCAATCATATGTTCCGAATCATACTGCAAGCAGTTGCGAACCAAAAGGGGATAATACTCGTCGTTGCCGACATCGAATTCCACATTGCTTCCCGTAAACCTGTGAGGAAATGCCACGGGATCGATGTACATATCTATGTGCTTCTCTCCAATTGCTACAGCCACGCCTTCTGCAACAAGCGGCTTCTTCCAGTCAATGACAAAGTTGCTCAATGTAACGTTTTTACAGTGGTCCATTGTCACAGCCTGCATATGACCTGCATAGTACAGCCTTGCTCCGTTACCGGTCAGCTTGCAGTTTTCCATATCCTTCATCCACACACCAAGTACGCGGTAGGGCGTTACGTCGGAGTTGGAAACACGATAATCGTATCTCATTTCCTCGTGGGGATTGAAATAGTAGTCCGCATTCTCGAAAATAAACTCTGTGTCACGCGGATTGTTCTTGAACAGCTCACAAAGAGCCAAAGTTATGTCGGTATCCGAAAGTATACCGCAATCTGATAAGCGTATAGTTTTCATGTCTTTTTCCTTTATCAATTAGTTCTATGTTGCCTATATTATTTATACCAATGAAAGTTCATTCAATGTCATGCTCTGAGCTCAAATCTCACTCTCAGTCTGTCACTATGTCAACATTCTCCCCGTCAAGCACAACGTCATCCTTGAGATCAAACTTTCCGATCCACTCGTTGCCTGAAACATCAGCGTTCACGCAGTAGCGAAGCTTGATCTTACAGTCCGCAGAGTGCCATTTGGGTGCGGCAGGGCTCTTGAATATGCGATTGTTCTTGAATGTCAGATCTTTTACGGAATATGCGTACAGCACGGGAGTATCCGCTGTGTCAAACACATTGCCGGTGATGCGAA
>JAGBGV010000175.1 GCA_017935805.1 Clostridia bacterium
CTGGAATGCCATGTCCTCACTATACAAGGTAATTGACATATTGGGAGCAATATAAGTGCCTCCGACATACATAAGCTTATTGTCATTTCTGAATCCCTTAACCTTAAATGTTCCGGTTACATCAGCCTTTGTCAGATTTCCGTTCTCAACAGTAAGAACATCCTTCTTAAGCGTTCCGTCAGCCATCTCTATTGAGGTTTTTGCGGGATTCTGATACTTTTCCTCAAGAACTCCGAATTCTTTCTGACCTCCGCTGAAGTAAAAGGTATCACCAACCTCAAGAAGATTTGCCTCGGATTCGTTTATTCCCTTCCGTTCGAAAGAAATAAGGTATTCCTCCTCGACTACGGGAATCGGCTCGGGAGCCTTTTTGATATTATTGGCATACACACGAAGTCCCGCGGCAATAAGCACAGCCGCAACCGCCAGTATTATGAAATAATCAATAGCTGTAAGACGTCTTTTACTCTTTTCCCCACTCACTGTGATTTACCTCCGTCCTTATCGTTTTTACTTTTACTGTCGGAATGACCGTGCTCCGATGCAGCTTTGTTATCTGCAATAATAGTAGCTATCTCAACTTTTCGTTTAAGTCTGCGATAAGCAGTTTTCTTCTCATCCTCAAAAAGACCCGAATGAAGTCTTGAAACGGGATTCTTCATTATTATGAAGTTGACCCACAGTATGATTATCGCTCCGACAAGAAGCACAAGTGCTTTTATAAGCTGAACTGATTCAAAAGGAGCATCGTAATCAATGGCTGCATCTGTAAAGACTATCGAAACAAGACCCATAAGCGCACATACGGCATAAAGGATCTTCACAGACTCCTTCTGGGTAAAGCCCATATCAACAAGCTTGTGATGAAGGTGTCCCTTATCCGGGGCAAAAGGACTTCTTCCGCTTATCACTCGTCTTATGATCGCATTCATCGTATCGAACAAAGGGAGTGCAAATACGATAAGCGGAACTATAAACGAGATAACGGTATGGACCTTGAAAAGTCCACCTGTAGATATCACCGCAAGTGAGAAGCCGAGGAAAAGTGAGCCTGTGTCACCCATGAATATTCTTGCAGGATGCTTATTAAACGGGATAAATCCGATACATGATGATGTAAGAAGGATAGTCAGCATAGCAGATCCCGTATCACCGCGGAGAAGCATAACACACGATATTGATGCCGAGCATATTGCCGAAATACCGCAGGCAAGTCCGTCAAGTCCGTCGATAAGGTTAATGGCATTGGTAAGACCTACGATCCAGAGAACAGTCACCGGAATCTCAAAAACTCCAAGAGGCATCATAGCAATTCGTTCTATTGAAACACCGCAGGCAACAGCTATCAGAGCAACACCGATCTGAATAAAGAGCTTCAGTACGGCTGAAAGCTTAAACCGGTCATCAAGGATTCCCACAAGAACAAGCACACTTCCGCCGATCCAAATAGCCTTCAAAGTTTCGGTAACTTCGCAAAAGATCGCTGTAGACAGTGTAAATCCGAGATATATTGCAAGACCTCCTATGAGAGGGATAGGCCTTTTGTGCATACGTCTTTTATCAAGCGGAACATCGATAGCGCCTATTCTGTACGCGAGAACTCTCACGGGAGGAGTACACGCAAAAGAGGTAAGCGCCGCGCAGACGGCCGCTGCAATGACATAAAGCAAATAATTAAAACTCATATATACACTCCAATCAGAAACAGACCCTCGTCAGGACTATTCCACCTTGTCAATGCTTATGCAGGTTCCGGAACAGAACAGGTTCTGAAGCATAGCATCTATTCTTTTTCCCACGAACATATTTGTACCGTTTATGACGTACTGATTATTCACAAGAGTAGCATTTGCCTCTACCGTTATGTAGAGATTAACATAATCGTCATCCGGGGTACGTACCTGTTCTCCGCTGATCTTATCATTTCCGAGATAGTAATAAGTCTCACGCTCTGAAGATATAACAGTTCCGATAGAACACTGAGTTGCATAATCAATAAACTTTTCATGCTCTTCATCGTTTACGTTATCCTGAAATTTTGCAGGAAGCTTGTCCACGCGAATT
>JAGBGV010000176.1 GCA_017935805.1 Clostridia bacterium
CAGAACTCTCTGCTCACGATGTTTGAGAACATAGTACCATTCTTGGACTCATGCTTGAATGTAAGTATAACACGCTTACCTTCAATATCCTTTAGAATTTCTATACCGCTATCGGCAACGTGATTCTCGAAGTCTCTGGTTCTTTTGTTTTCCATGTCATTCAAGAACACCTCGCGGTGGCGGTATTGTCTGTTATCATCGGAAAAGACACGATAAATAACCTCGTATGCACCTTCAGGTCCATACTTGTCACTATCGCACCAGTCCACACTTAACACTTCCGCGAAGTAAGTTCCTGCAGGAATTAACCTTGCAGAAGTGCCACGATTTCTGTCTCTAAGATTTAACATCGTTTTTACCATCCTTTCTTCAGATTTTTTTCAGCCTATGGCCGCGATCTATATAAAAGGCAAGAGGATACGTAAGCGTTAGTAGTAGCTCACGGGTTCTTCACCTGTGACACGTATTATATAACATGGGCAACGCTATGTCAAGGCTCCAGGCAAAAGTTTTTTGAGCATGTTGCCATTTTGAGCCTTATTTCAACGAGCTATAATGTACATTGTGCACAAGTATTTCGCATTTTTGCATCCACCACATTCACTATTTGTTAACAATGTGCATGCAGGATTTCCTCGGTCATTTTCTTCGGAGCCAGTAAATCCTCAACGCAAAAATTCTCATTTTTTGGTTTAAAAAAGCCCAAATTAGCCTCTATTTTCGTCAACATTAACAAACTTTCATTTTTCTGGTTCTATCATGCCTTTTAGACTCATTTTTTCACTCCAGTACACTTCAACCCACACCAAAGAACACCACAGAAGCACACAACCCGTACCCAAATCTTTTACAATTTTACATTTTTACATTTTTATATTGAATGCTTGCAAAAAAAGACGGCCTACACCGTCTTTCTTTGATCGTAGACTTCACGCCTGGTGGCATCGTAGCTTCTGTTAAGCTCAGGGAAAATATCAAGGCCGGTATTCAAGGTGATACGAACCTGGTATGTACTCACCTCTATCCTATATATGAAGCCTCGTATAAACTCCTTGTACTGCATTGAGCCCGGCGATTTTCTTACCTCTGCATACTCTGCAAGTATGAGCGCCGGATCAACTGCGGTATTACCCCTGTTGTATACTTCACCGGTAGTATACCTATCAAGCTCTGCCTTGCGGCTTTCAAGCTCTTTTAGTCTTGCTATAAGCACATCCGAGATCAGCCCATTCTCTATGGCATCGGCAACGTTTTTCAGAGCCTCATCTATTTCCCTCCTCTCACGCTCCACGTGACTTTCTGCGGGAATCTGTACCGTTTCTGCGTACTTCTCGATCTCCCTGCAGATTCTTTTAAGAGATCTTGTGTTAAGTATCTCCCTCTCGATGAGATTCACCACATAGCTCTCCAGATAGTCACGATTTATCTCCTTGTTGGTGGGACATACGTATTTCCGACTGGGGCACCGGTATGTTACATACAGACGCTTATTACGGCCGGAATAGCGTGAGTTACCAACCATAGACTTACCACACTCGTGACAGTAAACTTTACCTGAGAGCAAATATGTCTCCCTTGCATTAGACCTTCCTCCTGTATGCTTGCGCTCTGTAATGATCGCCTGAACCTTTGCGTATGTGTCACTATCAATGATCTGAGGGCATCCACCCTCGACGAAGACAATATCATCATCGTCCTTGTAAAGGTGAGTGTTACGTCTGCCCATGGCATCCTTAGCAGAAGCGCGGTTGAAGACAAACGTTCCCATATATTTCTGATTACCAAGTATACCGTAAAGACTATTCTTCTGAAACTCACGTCCGAGCTTTGTTTTTCTCCCAAGCTCATGAAGCCTGTCAAGAATCGCAGAATAGCCATACCCTCTGCTACACATATCAAATATGATACGGACTGTGTCAGCCTCCTCCTCGTTGATTACAAGACGTTTTGTTACAGGGTCTATATCATAGCCTAATGGAGGCTTACTGCCGGTGTGCTTACACTGTATCGCAGTCTCACGAAGTCCCTTCATAACTTCGCGTGCAAGGTTAAAAGAATAATATTCTGCCATACCTTCGAGTACGCTTTCCATCATGATACTCTCGGGAGAATCATCAAGATTTTCAAGGACACTGTAAACAGTTACACCGTTCTTTTTAAGCTCACGCTTATACACTGCTGAATCGTATCGGTTTCTTGCGAACCTATCAAGCTTATGTACCAGGACTATGTTAAATGTATGAGCGTTGCTGTCAGCTATCAGCCGTTGAAATGCCGGTCTACGGTCTATGGTAGCGCTTTTGGCTTCATCAATATAACGCTCAACTATTACAAAGCCATGCTGTTTACAGTATGCTTCCATAGCTCGCATCTGTGCATCTATGCTTTCCGATCGCTGGTTATCTGAGCTGAATCTTGCATATAGAGCAACTATATTAACTGTGCGGATCATAGGCTTTTAGCCTCCTTTTTTGTGTGATCCCACATGGTTATGTGGGATCACTACTGTTATTATCTGTGGCCGTCTCTTCTGCTTCTGTTACCGATTCTTCAGTATCTTCATATTCGGGATTGTAGACTTCAAGAATCCACTTTTCTCTGCATGATGGAGTCAAGGGATGTATTCCGCTTTTTCTGCCGTCACTGATTACCCTAAACTTTTCTTTGTGCTTGGAGAGGAGAGTCAGCACCTGGTCGATTCTGTTGCTTATACGCACATTTTTCTCGGCACCGCATCCCCAGGCAAGAATTATCTCAGAGGACTGCTCACAACATTTGAGTATGTAATTGTCGTTCTCATAGTCATTGATATCTGTATCCTGAGCAAATCGCATCTGCAGTTTGGGGGTAAGAATAGTGAAAAGATTGACGATGAACACACCGCCGTATTCTTCAAGCCTCACTATGTTGTTAACTACAAGGCTTGTTGTTAAATCGCAGATGATTGTGTCACTCATTGATGGATTGAGCATTATGACACATGCCATAGGCTTGTCTTTGTTCCACACCTGCTTCCACATAAGTCTGTGAGTTTTATCATCGTTGAAGACTGCCTCGCATCTTATTGTATCTTTCTCGGTTATCATTGTTTATCTCCTTTCAATAGCCTTCCTCAAAGGCCTCAGTGATCTCTGTGGGGGCATCTGTTACCTGCATTACTATTACCACAGAATAGTCGTTATTGAGCAAATACAGGGCTGAGCAGAGCCCACAGTCGGTGTTAACGTATTCCAGGGTATTGTTACTGTAATCAAAGTAAAGTTTAATCTCCTCAGCCTTTGTACCGGGGGTAGCAAAGAGAACGTAACCGCCGTCATCCGTATCAACATTTCTGTCACTACCATAGTGCAGGTCAAGGTTTGATACCCATTCGTAGAGGTTCCTGTACTCCACCTCAGTAAGTGACGGAATCTTTGCCAGGTCTGCTATGTTACCGATCTTGTACACCATGGTTACTCCTCCGCTATGAATCTGAAGAATATCCTGCTTGCAATCTCATCAGGATCGATATTCTCATACTCCCAGAACATTTCCGTGTAGACCTCGGTCTGTTCCTTGGTAAGTGAAGTAAGCTCACCCTCTCCATCGTCTGCAACAACATAGAATACGCCACAGAGGATATCGTCACCAAGGCGTCTGTTAGGGGTAAGGCCAATAAGCTTTCCTTCCTCGTTACACAGCACGCTCACATTATCCTCAATGTAAACGTATTCGATAAGGCCTTGCTCGGGAGCTCCTATTGATACAGCCTTCTGCAGAGAATCAAGATCACAGCTAAGCTCAACGAGCTTAGGTCTTTCATTTGGCTCAACCATGAGCGCTTTAACCTGTCTTTTCTTCATGTCAGGTCTCCTTAAAAATAGATTAACCGATAACAGCCATTGCTGTTATCGGTCATTTCTATAATATATATTTGTAAACGGAGACAATACGGTTACTCATCCTTACCGCCATCGTACCTGGTAAGCACGCTATCAAGGAGTGCCCTCTCCACGTACATTCGTCCACCTATGAACTTTATAGGTAGTTGGTCTCGTACAAACATACGTATTCTCTTTTTGCTTATGGGAAGGTACTCCCTCTGAATATCGTCTATGCTTAAATATTTTCTTTCTACTTTCTTGCCTTGCTTTTCTATCTTAATCTACCCCCTTTGATGGTTTGCTTTGTTGATGGTTTTGAGGCCTCCTCACTATCGTAGGTCTTGCCGTCGAAAAGCCTGAAAATTTTCTTCTCTTGTCCCAGTGCACTTAGCTTCTCATTCTTAGCGAGAGCTCTGCCGATCTTGACAGCCTCGCTTTGAGTGAGCACCTCGGTGGAAAAGTAGTCCTCGAAAACCTTGGGATCCTTCCCCGGGACAGTCTGATTTATGATATCTACAATTATTTGTTCGTAGCACTTTAGATTCACATCGCGGAAATCTGCGTTAGCAAGCTTAAACTTGCGCCTTTTAGTAGCCATATTAGCCTCCTATATAGTAAAAATTTGTACCCTCGGGCACTTCTAATTATTTGTTAGTTATTTTTAGCACGAATGCGTATAGCTGTGGAAAAGGAGGTCTTTGTGGTACTAATGGGAGGTGAAAATCGAATTTTTTGTATTAAAGTAAAGGAAACAAGCGGCCTCTCGCTGCCGCTTGTTTCCTTTACTAATTTTTTGTTTATTTTTGTGGTGGGGGAGGTAGAGGGATGTATGATATACACCACTATCTCCGATATAACAGAATCTAAAATATGCTAATTGGTTTTAGGTTTGTTAAAGCAAATTACATCTCAATATTATCTGTCCAAAGTTCACACTGTGTCATAACAGTCTGAACGGCATCGTCCATACCTTCCGGAGGATACTTGTACTTCTTCAACAATCTCTTAACCATTTTTCTCATACCCGCACGAGCAGTTTCTTTCTTCTGCCAGTCGATAGTGCGGTTTTTACGAAGCATTTCTGTAAGTTCTCTTGTAAGTGCAATCAAATCCTCATTTGTATAAAAATCCTTAACTGCTTCTGGATTTGTAAGAGCATCATAAAAAGCCAACTCTTCCGTTGTAAGACCGAGTTTTTCGCCTTCTTTATGAAGATTAGCAATTTCCTGTGCCGCTTCCAATAGTTCCTTTATTACTTCTTCATTAGTGATTAGCCCGTTATAATAAGCATTCATAAGTTTAGCAATTTTTTCGGAGAACTTTTCTGATTTAACAACGTTGGTTCTCTTGTATATTGCAACTTGTTCAGCCATCAATTTTCTCAAAACCTCAACTGCTATATTTTTCTCCTTTATTTTGGAGATTTCTTCTAAGATGTGAGGATCAAACAGCGAGAAATTTTCACCAACTGTTTTGCTGTCAAATAAGTTGATAACGCCTTCACTTTGTATACTTGCTTTCAGAAGCTCATTAATCTGTTTGTTGATTTCATTGAGTGATAAAGGTTTTCCTCCTTGACCACCTATGGTAATCTTCATAATCATAGATCTAACAGCTTCAAAGTAAGCCGCATCGTGGCGCTCTTGCTCAGTAGTAATACTAGAGCAAAGAGAATGGGATTGTTTCAGCAGAAGAGCTTCTTTCAAAAACAAGTCTTTTTTATCGGTAGAATCCAAAATGAAATTTGTACCACCAGTGATAAGATTTGCCATTACAAGAGGAGTACCAGTTGCAAACCCACTAAAATCAAATCCATACATCAAATCCTTGCATACCTGAAGCTTTTCTTTGAATTTAGGATAAGCAATCTTTGCAATATTCATATCGCCGTACTTTGCACGGTCACGGGCGGTATACTCATTCATAGCCGCTTTAAGAGCAGAAGCTATACCTACATAGTCCACAACAAGGCCGCCCTCTTTATCCTTAAATACACGGTTTACTCGTGCAATTGCCTGCATCAAGTTATAACCGTGCATCGGCTTATATACATACATAGTAGCAAGAGATGGAACATCAAAACCAGTCAGCCACATATCCACAACGATGGCAATTTTCATTGGATCATTATTATCCTTGAACTTGCGAGCCATATCTTCTTTGTGCTTTTTGGTTCCGATAATTTCTTTCCAATCTTCGGGATCGTTATTGCCGCTGGTCATTACA